>JAFXZO010000059.1 GCA_017541205.1 Clostridia bacterium
TGCCCACGGCGTACTGCTTTTCTTCAAAGTCCACGGTCAGGGGGAAGAAATCCACGCCCTCGCGGGGCTTGTCCGACGCGGTGGCGTTCACCAGCACGGCGGTGTCGCCGTAGCGCACCAGGCAGCTGCCGCCGGCCTGCTGGGCATACTTGCCGAATTCCAGAGTCAACGTCCGTCCCGCAAATTCCATTGAATACGCTTTGTAATCCATTTTCTTCTCTTCTCCTCACACACACGCTTTCCGCCGCCGCCCGGGCGCTGCGCCTTCGCGGCGATTGCGGAAACAAAAGGCTATCGGCTTTGTTTTCCAGCCGATAGCCCGTTGCGCTTTTTATTTGCGCAGCCCCAGCTTGGCAATCAGGTCACGATACCGTTCGATGTCAGTCTTTTTGAGGTAATCAAGCAGGCCACGGCGGCGGCCGACCATCAGAAGCAATCCGCGGCGGGAATGGTGATCCTTCTTGTTCAGCTTCAGGTGTTCGTTCAGGTGGTTGATCCGCTCGGTGAGCAGCGCGACCTGCACTTCGGGAGAGCCGGTGTCGCCTTCGCTCCGGGCGTAGGTCTTCATGATCTGGGCTTTCAGTTCCTTATCCATGGTGTCTTCCTCCTTTGGGGTGTGGCCGCCCCTGCTTCAAATCGCCGCGCCCTCAGATGTGCGTTGGGGTTTCGCGCGTCCGGGAGAGCGGTTCTAAAAACCACGCCTCTCATTGTAACATGAGAAGCGCGGTTTGTAAACTGGTTTTTTCGTTTTTTTCTGCTGAATTGTGCAGAACCGCCCGCGGCGGACGAGGCCAGAGCGGGCGGGAACTGCGAAGCGCTTATTCTTCGTCTTCCGGGGTCTCGGGGAAGAGCGGCTGATGGCAGTTGGGGCAGAGGTAATCTTCGTCAAAATCGAAGGAATCGACTTCAAAGGTCATTTCCTCGCCGCAGTGCGGGCAGGTGTATTCCACAATGCCGTCGTCCTCGTCCACGTCTTCGCCGTCGTCCTCCTCGTCGGATTCCTCATCGCCGAAGAACGCGTCCTCCAGATCGCTCAGATCGTTGTCGATGGCCTCGACATAATCGCTCAGGTCGTTATGCTCGCCGCGCATGGCGGCCATTTCTTCGGTCATGTCGGAAAGCAGCTCCAGGATCTTTTCGATCAGCTTGCCTTCGTTCTTATCGGTATCCAGCTTCAGGCCTTCCGCCAGGCCCTTCAGATAGGAAACGCGGTCGCTCAGATTGCTCATGCTGTCCTCCTTGCGGGATCATGCGCGGGACAGATATTCGCCCGTGCGGGTGTCGATCTTGATGACGTCGCCGATGTTGATGAACAGCGGCACCTGGATCTCATAGCCGGTCTCGGTGGTGGCGGGCTTGAAGTTGTTGGTGGCGGTATCGCCCTTGAAGCCCGGCTCAGTCTTGGTGATCTCCAGCTCCACAAAGTTGGGCGCTTCCACGGAGAAGGCCTGGCCCTTGAAGTAGCGGATGGTCACGTTCATGTTTTCCTTGACGAACTTGATGGCGTCTTCCACGGCGTCCTTGCCCAGCGGCATCTGCTCGAAGGTTTCGGGGTCCATGAAGTAGTACAGATCGCCGTCATTGTACAGGTACTGCATTTCCTTGGTTTCGATGATGGCGCGGGGCATTTTGTCGGTGGGGTTGAAGGTGCGCTCCACCACGGCGCCGGTCATCACATTCTTGATCTTGGTGCGCACGAAGGCCGCGCCCTTGCCGGGCTTCACGTGCTGGAAATCCACGATGTTCCACACGCCGCCGTCCCATTCGATGGTGATGCCCTTTTTGAAATCGCCAGCAGTAATCATTGTCATTCCTCCATTTTTTCTAACATTGTTGGTGTATCTGCAAGAAGGGGCCGATCAAAGGATCAGCAGCGCCTTTTGTGCATGTACCAGGGTGCGCGCGCCATGTTCGGTGACGACGCAGGTGTTTTCGATGCGGACGCCGCCCAGGCCGGGCACATAGATGCCGGGCTCCACGGTGATGGTGGTTCCGCATTCCAGGATGTCGTGGCAAAGCTGCGACAGCCGGGGGTTTTCGTGGATATCGATGCCCACGCTGTGGCCAAGGCCATGACCGAAGCGGCCCGCGTAGCCCGCGCCGTCGATGATCCGGTGAGCCTCCGTATCGATATCGAAGCAGTTTTTGCCGGGGGCCAGCATGGCTTCGCACGTTTCCTGCGCGAGCAATACGGTGTCATAAATCTTTTTCATTTCGGCGCTGGGCTGCCCCAGGGCGACCGTGCGGGTCATATCCGCGCAGTAGCCGCCTTTTTTCGCGCCGAAATCCATGGTGATCATTTCGCCGATTTCCAGCTTTTTATCGCTCGGGATCGCGTGCGGGAGGGAGCCGTTGACGCCGGAGGCCACGATGGTATTGAAGGCGAGCGCGTCCGCCCCAAGCTCGAGCATGGTGTAATCAAGCAGCAGCTGCAATTGCTTTTCCGTCATGCCGGGCTTGATCTTGCCCAGTACGGCGTCCAGCGCGCGGCAGGAAATATCGCAGGCCTCTTCCATCAGCCTGATCTCGCCTTCGTCCTTGATCCGGCGCGCCTTTTCCGGGGCGCCGTTCAGGGGCGAAAACTCCACGCCGGGGATCTCCTGCCTCAGCTTCTCAAAGGCTTTCACGGTCACCTCGTCATCCTCGTACAGGACGCTTTTGACGCCGTGATCGGCAAATACCTTCGCGGCCAGCATGGGGTGGGAAACGCCCTTGCTCACCATCAGCACGTCGAAGCCCGGGGCCTGATGCTCCGCCTGCTCGGTATAGCGGAAATCGGTGATGATGGCCCCAAAGCCCCTGCCCGCGGCCAGGATGCCTTCGCCGGTATAGCCGCTCAGATAAAAGATGTTGGAAGGCTTGTGGATCAATACCGCTTCGCCGGCGCCCACGCCCGCCAGATTCAGCATGTTTTCTATACGCTTCATACAGTGCTCCTCCAGTGCATGCCCGGCATGCCACCGTATATTGTAGCATAATACAGGCCGGCGCGCCAGTCCTTCCGGGAAAAAAATTGCGTTTTTCCAAATAAAAATCAGAAAAACCCCCTCCGGCAGCGCCGAAAGGGGCTTGAATGGATGGATCGGATCACAGCAGGCTCGCCGCTGCCTTGTCCACCAGGATGGTGGCGTTGGGATGGAAGCGGAGGATGGAGGCCTGCACGGCGGGGGTCACATCGCCCTTGACCGTATCGCGGATGGCCTGGGCCTTGTCCTCGCCCATGGCGATCAGCACCACGGCCTTGGCGTGCATGATGCCGCCGATGCCCAGGCTGATGGCCTTGCGGGGCACCTGATCCTCGCTGTCGAAGAAGCGGCGGTTGGCCTCGATGGTGCTCTTGGTGAGGCTGACGATCTGGGTGCCGTACACGAAGCGGTCCGCGGGCTCGTTAAAGCCGATGTGGCCGTTGCGGCCGATGCCCAGCAATTGGATATCGATGCCGCCCGCTTTTTCGATCGCGGCGTCGTAGGCGGCGGCTTCGGCCCACAGGTCTTGGGCGTTGCCGTCGGGCACGTGGGTTTCCTTCATGTTGATGGCGTGGAACAGATTGTCCTGCATGAACTGGTGGTAGCTTTCCGGATGCGTGTGCGAAATGCCCACGTATTCATCCAGGTTGTAGCTGACGCACTGGGAAAAGTCCAGCAGCCCAGCCTGATACCATTCGATCAATTGCTGATAGCAGCCCAGGGGCGAAGAGCCGGTGGCCAGGCCCAGGACGCTGTCGGGCTTGCGGGTGATCTGCGCGGCAAAGAGCGCGGCCGCGGCCTTGCCCACCTGCTGGGCGTTGTCAAACACATGAACCTGCATATCAATTCCTCCCTTGGAATTTATGTTTTCAAGGTGATTATAGCACGGGCAGCCATTCTTTTCAAGCAAATAAGCAATGTATCATATTTACCATGCTTTTTTGCTGAAATTTGGCTTTCTTGGAAACACCTTTCTCGTTTACGCCTTCTTCACGCTCAGGCGCATCGCCTTTCCGTTGATGTCGCAATCCTGGCAGAATGCGTCCTCGGGCGCGCTGCCGGAGGAAACGCTCACGGCGAGCACGCCTTTTTCGATCATTTCGCGGTAGGCTTCCAAAGCGCGCTCCACGTCCGGATCGCCCGAAAAAGTGACGGTGACGCGGTCGGTCACGTCAAAACCGGCGTCCTTGCGCATGTTCTGCAGCTTGCTGATGACCTCGCGGGCGTACCCTTCCTGGATGAGTGCGGGGGTGAGGGTGGTATCGAGCACCACGGTGAGCTTGCCGTCCACCTGGGACGTGAAGCCTTCCTTCTTGACGGCCTCGATCAGCACATCGTCCTTGGTGAGCGCGATATCGGTATCGTCCATGCGGAGGGTCACGCTTTCGCCCTTTTCAAAGGCGGCGACGACCTCGCTGCCGTTCAGCTTCTGCAATTCGCCGCGCATCCGGCCAAGGAACCGGCCGTAGCGGGCTTTCAGGGTCATGAAGTTGGGCTTGAGATCGTAATTGACAAATTCGCCCGCGTTATCGATGAACTGCACGTTCTTTACGTTCAGTTCGTCTTCCACCAGGCTCTTGTAGGCTTCGCCAAAGTCCGCGCCGGAAACGTAGAGCATGCTCAGGGGCTGGCGCACCTTCATGTTGGAAAGCTGGCGGCAGGAGCGGCCCAATTGCACCACCGTTTCCACGGCGGCCATCTGGCGCTCGGCGTCCAGATCGATCATGCTTTCGTCGCATACCGGGAAATCGCACAGGTGCACGGATTCGGGCGCGCTTTCATCCGCGGTGCGCACGATGTTCTGGTAGATGCTTTCGGCCATGAACGGCATGTAAGGCGCGATCACGCGGGTCAGCTTTTCCAGGACGGTGTAGAGGGTCATGAACGCGGCCTCTTTATCGGCCTCCATGCCCTTGCCCCAGAACCGGTCGCGGCCCAGGCGCACGTACCAGTTGGACAGTTCGTCCACAAAATCGCTGATCTTTCGGGTGGACTCGGTGATGCGGTAGGCGGTCAGGTCCTCGTCCACGCCCTTGACGACGGTGTTGAGGCGGGAGAGCACCCAGCGGTCCATGAGCGTGAGGGCGCACTTGGAAAGATCGTGCTTCGTCGGGTCAAACCGGTCGATGTCCGCGTAGAGCACATAGAAGTAATAGGTGTTCCACAGGGTGCTCATGAAGCGGCGCGGGCCTTCGTTCAGCGCGTCCTCATGGAAGCGGCAGGGCAGCCAGGGCGCGGAGGAGGAATAGAAGAACCAGCGCACGGCATCGGCCCCCTGCTTGCCCAGCACCGCCATCGGGTCCACCACGTTGCCCAGGTGCTTGCTCATCTTCCGGCCGTCCTTGTCCTGCACGTGGCCAAGCACCACGCAGTTTTCAAACGGCGCGCGGCCGAAGATCAGGGTGGAGATGGTCAGAAGGGCATAGAACCAGCCGCGGGTCTGGTCGATGGCCTCGGAGATGAAGTCCGCCGGGAAGCGGCTTTCAAACTGCTCCTTGTTCTCAAAGGGATAGTGCCACTGGGCGAAGGGCATGGAGCCGGAATCGTACCAGCAGTCGATGACCTCCTTCACCCGGGTCATGGGCTTGCCGCAGCAGGGACACTTGATCTTCACTTCGTCGATGTAGGGCCTATGCAGCTCGGGCAAATCCACGTCGCCGATCGCCATGTCCATCAGCTCTTTCCGGCTGCCGATCACGTGCATATGCCCTTCTTCGCATTCCCAGATGGGCAGGGGCGTGCCCCAATAGCGTTCGCGGCTGAGGGCCCAGTCCACAACGTTCTCCAGGAAGTTGCCCATGCGGCCTTCCTTGATGTTGTCCGGGTACCAGTTGACGGAGCGGTTGTTGGCCACCAGGTCGTCCTTGACCGCCGTGGTCTTGATGAACCAGCCGCCCCGGGCATAGTACAAAAGCGGGGTATCGCAGCGCCAGCAGAAGGGATATTCGTGCTCGAACAGCGCTTTTTTGAGCAGCAGGCCGCGTGCCTTCAGATCCTCCATGATGGGCTTGTCGGCGTCCTTGACGAACATGCCGGCCCAGGGCGTGTCCTCCACGAACCGGCCCTGCGTGTTCACCAACTGCACAAAGGGCAGCCCGTAATTGCGGCCCACCCGCGCATCGTCCTCGCCGAAGGCGGGCGCGATGTGCACCACGCCCGTGCCGTCCGTCAGCGTCACGTAATCGTCGCACACCACGTACCACGCCTTTTCCCTGGGCGGGTTCTGCATGGGGAAGAGCGGCTCGTATTCCGTAAATTCCAATTCCTTGCCGGAGAAGGTGCGCAGGATGTTGATTTCCTTCTGATCCTCCTCGCTGAACACGGCGGGGATCAGCGCCTTGGCCATGATGTTCCTTGCGCCGCCCAGCTCAAATTCGCAGTATTCCTCCTTGGCGTTGACGCACAGCGCCACGTTGGAGGGCAGGGTCCAGGGCGTGGTGGTCCAGGCCAGGATGTAGGTGAGGCTTTCCGTGTTCTTTACCCTGAACTTGGCGAAGGCGGAAAACTCCTTCACGTTCTTGTAGCCCTGGGCCACCTCGTGGCTGGACAGGGCGGTGCCGCAGCGGGGGCAGTAGGGCACGATCTTATGGCCCTTGTAGATGAGGCCCTTATCCGCGATGGTTTTGAGGCTCCACCACACGGATTCGATATAATCGTCGTGGTAGGTGACGTAGGGGTGCTCCATGTCCACCCAGTAGCCGACGCGGTCGCTCATGTCTTCCCATTCGTGCAGGTATTTCCATACGCTTTCCTTGCACTGCTGAATGAAGGGCTCGATGCCGTACTGTTCGATCTGGGGCTTGCCGTCCAGGCCCAGCTTCTTTTCCACTTCCAGCTCGACGGGCAGGCCGTGGGTATCCCAGCCCGCCTTGCGCAGGACGTTTTCGCCCTTCATGATGTGGAACCGGGGGATCAGGTCCTTGATGGCGCGGGTTTCCACATGGCCGATGTGGGGCTTGCCGTTGGCCGTGGGCGGGCCGTCAAAGAACGTGAAGGTGTCCTTCGCGTTGTCCCGCGCGTGGAAGGACTTTTTCACGATATCGTTTTCCTTCCAGAACCGGATGATCTCCATTTCCCGGGCGGCGAAATTCATGTCCGTGGTTACTTTTTTGTACAATTGCGTTCCCTCCTCTTTGTAAAGAAAAAGCCCGTCCCAACGGTTCATTGGGACGGACTTCAATACAGCAGTCCGCGGTACCACCCAAGTTGGCGCGATGAAACGCGCCCAGCTTTTGCGCCCTCTATCGCAGGCGGCGCGCTGATCCTTCGATCAGAGGCTCCCAGGTGATCCGGCGCGCGGCCCCCCTGCCGGCTTTCACCTGCCCCGGCTCTCTTGGAAAGGGGTTTTCGCGGGCCCGTCCTGTTCATTGCCCGAATGGGATTATTATAATGGAAGCGCGTGGATTTGTAAAGGGCCAAATTTCCGGCGATTTTTCCGTTTGTTTTACACAAATCCGTGCTTGTTCCATTGCAGCACGGTCCGGTAGCCGAGCCTGGCGTACCAGGGGGCCACGCCGGTATAATGAATATAGCTCACGTCGAAGCCCTGTTCCTTCAGGATGGCCGTGGCGTTTTTGACCATATAGAGGCCGATCCCCTTTTTGCGGAACATAGGAACGGTGCCCACGCACCCGGGGCCGCCGAACCGCAGGCCCTCGAACTCGCCCATCCTTTCGATCCGGCAGAAGCTGGCGATCCGGCCGTTCACCATGGCGCAGTAGGGCTTTTCGCCGCTGCTTTGGTAATACTGCACCCAGGAGGGATCGACCGCGCGGACCGCTTCGATCAGGGGCGCTTTTTCGCCCTCGTACCAGCCGAACCAAACGCCCTCCGGCGCGGGCAGGCTGACGCTGTCCGGGTCAAAGGCGCGCAGCTCCAGCGCCATTTCGTCGAAGATTTCATCCTCGTCATGGCTTTGGATGTAGGCCCGGTCAAAAAAGCCGGGATGCTGCGCAAGGAAATACGCCCGATAATCGATGCTCTTCATTTTAATATGCACCGCCCGAAGCCTGGCCGACGGAAGACAGGGGCTTCTCCGTCAGGGCGCCCATGGCCAGGCGTTCCTTGGCTTCCTCCATGATTTTTACGGTGGCGGACACGCCGCAGCGCGCGGCCCCGGCAAGGCGGCAGGCCAGCACCATATCCAGCGTGCGCATGCCGCCGGATGCCTTGACCGACACCTTTTCGGACACGGCCGCGCGCATGAGCTTCACATCCGCCACCGTCGCGCCGGCGGAGCCGTAGCCCGTGGAGGTCTTGACGAAGTCCGCGCCGGCCTTTTCGCTCAGGCGGCAGGCGAGCTTTTTCTGTTCGTCGTTCAGATAGCAGGTTTCCAGGATCACCTTGAGCAGGGCGCCGCGCGCATGCGCGGCCTGTGCCAGGGCGGCGATCTCGTCCTGCACGTACGCTTCATCCCCGTGAAGCATACGGCCAATGTTCAGCACCATATCCAGTTCCCGGCATCCGTCGTCCAGCGCGCGTTCGGCCTCGTAAACCTTGACGGACGTATGGTGCGCGCCGTGGGGAAAGCCGATCACCGTGCAGGGCTTCACATCGCTCCCGGAAAGCAGCTTCACGACCAGCGGCATATCCCCGGGCCGCGCGCAGACGGTGGCGGTGTCGTATTGCAGGGCGATTTCGCAGCCTTTGCGGATGTCGTCTTCGGTCAGGAAGGGCTGCAGGGTGGAGTGATCCAGCGTTTTGGCAATTTCATGCAGGCTGATGGACATAGCGATTCCCCTTTCATGATGGGCGGAGGGCAGCGGGGATCATTTCCCCTTGCAGTATTTTCCGACGTACGCCGCCGCAAGGTCGAATTCTTCGGCGGGAAGCTTGAGGATCATGGGCGCGCAGTGCGGGGTGTGGTATACGAAGATGGCGGCGCGGGCGGGCTTGTACTGCACGGATTGCACGTCGCGCCACATCATGTGCCTTTCCTGCGAAAGATGCATAACGGAGCCGTCCTGCTGCAATACGTTTTTGCCCGGATCGGCGCTTTGGAGGCGCGCCCAGCTTTTCCATTTCTGGGGGCCGTGCCAGGTCTGCAGATGCGCGCCCTGGGGGTCCAGCACGTAGACGTTGACCTCCCTGCCCTGCAGCGCCAGAAACAGGAACACCAGCGCGAGCCCAATGGCGGCCAGCGCGGCAATCAGCCGGGGCAGCGCGCCCTGCAAAAGACGCATCGCCGCGGCGGCGTCGCGCAGCAGCGCCTCCAGCCCCAGGATCACAGCCAGCAGCAGCACGGAAACCCCCAGCAGGGTATACAGCGCGCCGCGCCATGCCCGGCCGTCGGAAAGCGGCACGTTCGCGATGCTCCACACGTCCCGCTGCGCGGCGGCCGTGGAACGCTTGCCGCAGCCCGGGCAGGTATCCCCGGGGCTTTCCATCTTACAGCGTTTGCAATAGGAATAAATCATTCAATCAGGCTCTTTCCGGTCATTTCCTTGGGGATCTTGACGCCCATGGCGGTCAGCATCGTAGGCGCGATATCCGCCAGGCGGCCGCCGCCGCGCAGCGTCCTGCCGATCAGCTTTTCATCGCAGGCGATGAAGGGCACGGGGTTGGTGGAGTGCGCGGTGAAGGGCTCCTTGGTGACGGGGTCGATCATCTGATCGGCGTTGCCGTGGTCGGCGGTCACGAAGGCGCGGCCGCCCATTTTGATGATCTCATCCACCAGGATGCCAACGTCCTTATCGATTTCCTTCACGGCTTCCACCGCGGCGGGGATGATGCCGGTATGGCCCACCATATCGCAGTTGGCGTAGTTGAGGATCATCACGTCGTATTTGCCGCTGTCGATCAGCTCCAGGGCTTTCTGCGTCACTTCCGGGGCGCTCATTTCGGGCTTCATATCGAAGGTGGCGACCTTCGGGGAATCGATCAGGAAGCGGTCCTCGCCGGGATTGGGGGCCTCGACGCCGCCGTTGAAGAAGAAGGTGACGTGGGCGTACTTCTGGGTCTCGGCGATGTGGGCCTGGGTCATGCCCAGCTTGGAGAGGTATTCGCCCAGGGTATTTTCCATGGACTCGGGCGGATTGACCACCTTGAGGCCCGTGAACGTGGCGTCGTACTGCGTCATGCTCACGTACTGGACGGGGATAAAGCCCTTCTTGCGCTCGAACCCTGCGAAATCGGGCATGATGAAGGCGCGGGTGATCTGCCGTGCGCGGTCGGGGCGGAAATTGAAGAAGATCACGCTGTCGCCCTTTTCCACGGTGGTCAGGGGCTTGCCGTCCTTTTCGATCACGGTGGGGATCATGAATTCGTCGGTCTTGCCGTTGTCGTAGCTGTGCTGCACGGCCTGGACCGGGTCGGTTTCGCGGATGCCTTCGCCCAGCACGATGGCGTCATAGCCCTTTTCCACGCGGTCCCAGATGTTGTCGCGGTCCATGCCCCAGAAGCGGCCCTGGATCGAGGCGATCTGGCCCACGCCGATCTCGGCGCACTTTTCATGCAGCTGGCGCACATAGTCGATGCCGGAGGTGGGCGGCACGTCGCGGCCGTCCAGGTAGCAGTGGACGAAGACCTTTTTGAGCCCGCGCTTTTTCGCCATTTCCAGCAGGGCGAACAGATGCGTGATGTGGCTGTGCACGCCGCCGTCGGAGAGCAGGCCCATCAAATGCAGGGCGCCGCCGTTTTCCTTGACGGCATCCATGGCCCAGACCAGGGGCTCTTTTTCAAAAAACACGCCGTCCTGGATGTCCTTGGTGATGCGGGTCAGCTCCTGATAGACGATGCGGCCGGCGCCCATGTTCAGGTGGCCCACCTCGCTGTTGCCCATCTGGCCGTCGGGCAGGCCGACATTCATGCCGCTCGCGCCCAGCTGCGTATGCGGATACCGGGCCATGAGCCTGTCCAGGTTCGGGGTGCCCGCCATATAGATCGCGTTGCCTTCATGCTCCGGGTTGATGCCGAAGCCGTCCATAATAATCAGTGCCGTCATCTTCTTGCTCATTGTTTCTACTCCTTCATGCTTGGCTGATTTGCCTTTCCCGCCAAACGCACCTTCTATTATAATGGAAAGCGCCAAATCCTTCAAGTGTTATTTGCGGCTTCACAGCGGCCTTCACAGCGGCCGTGGAGAGAACTTTTCCCGCCGCCGAGGCCGGGACAATCCAGCCCAGCAGCAGGATCACGGCTATCAGAAGCGCCCATGCTTTTTTCATTTTCATGCCCTTCCATATTTGTTTTTTTGCGCCTTTATCTTATCATGAGCCGTCCCCTTTTTCAAGATTTATTTCGTATGCTGCCGCCGTTCGGCACGCCAAATGATCTGAATGGCAGCCGGGCGGCCCATGAAAATTTACAAAAACTTTAATTCTTAAATTTTCAAAATCGGCTTTCTGCATTTGAAAAAGACTGTACTTGCCCCGCCTGGATATGCTATAATAAAAGGCGCGTTATTTGTGTACGCAAAAAACGCGGAAAATGCCTTGAGGGAGGCCTTTGGGCGCGCTTTCGGGGCGGGAAAAAGAGAACAGTTAAGGAAGAAACCTTATGCGTGAACCGTTGATATTGGCGTCCTCTTCTCCTCGGCGCAGGGAATTGATGGGCTATACGGGCATCCCTTTTGAGGTGATCGCACTGGACGCGGAGGAAACCAAGGAAGGGACGCCGCAGGCGTTGGTGATGGAAAACGCGCGGCGCAAGGCGCAGGCCGTTTATGAAAGGCATCCGGGCAGGCTGGTCCTGGGCGCGGATACGATCGTGTTCCTGGAGGGGCAAGCGCTTGGAAAGCCCCGGAACGCGCGGGAAGCCGAGGCCATGCTCCGCCGCATCGCCGGCGTATGGCACACGGTCTATACCGGCGTGTGCCTGATCCGGGAGGATGGGCGCGCGGACACGCGGTTTGACGAATCCCGGGTGCTGATGGCGGACATGGATGGGGAAACCATCGAACAGTACGTGCGCACGGGCGAGCCCATGGATAAAGCGGGCGCGTACGCCCTGCAGGGGATCGGCGGCATGTTTGTGGAGCGCATCGAGGGCAGCTATTCCAACGTGATCGGCCTGCCCATGGCCCTGGTAAGAAAAATGCTGCTGGAAGCCGGGGCGGCGGTTTTTTCAATCAAACGATAAGAGGACGGATGAAGATACATGGCTATTGTCGCGCCGGATATCGGGATTGACCTGGGCACGTCCAATACCCAGGTGTACGTGAAGAAGAAGGGCATCGTGATCAACGAGCCTTCCCTGCTGGTGGCGGATCGCGGAGGCCGCCACGCGGTCCGGGCCATCGGCGAGGAAGCAAGGGTGCTCCTTGGCCGCACGTCGGCGGACGTGGTGGCGGTGCAGCCGCTTTCCGACGGAATGATCCGGGATTTTGACATGACGGAATACATGCTGCAATATTTTGTCCGAAAGGCCATCGGCGTATCCCGCCTGGTCAAGCCCCGCGCCATCATGACCATCCCCTGCCGGGTATCGCCCATCGAGCGCAGGGCCGTCCGCCGGGCGGCGGTGTACGCGGGCATCCGCGAAAACCAGCTGCACCTGGTGGAAAAGCCCTTCGCATCCGCCATCGGATCGGGCCTGCCGGTGTTCGAGCCGATCGGCTCGATGGTGGTGGACGTGGGCGGCGGCACCACGGAGGCCGCGGTCATCAGCCTGGGCGGCATCGTGGTTTCCCGTTCGATCCGCATCGGCGGGGTCAGGATGGACGAAGCGATCATCGCTTATGTGAAAAAGGAATTCAACATGCTCATCGGCGACCGGACCGCCGAGGACGTCAAAACCGCCCTGGGCTCCGCCCTGCCGATGAAGGAGGAGCGCCGGGTGCTCGTTCGGGGCCGCGATATGATCACCAACCTGCCCCAGACGGCGGAAATCTCTTCCACCCAGGTCTACGAAGCCCTGCGCTCCCCCTGCCAGGCCATCCTGGCGGCTATCCAGCACGTATTGGAGCGCACCCCGCCGGAGCTGGCCGGGGACGTGATGAAATCCGGCATCCATCTGACCGGCGGCGGCGCGCAGCTGTTCGCGCTGGATCAGTACATCGCTTCGGAGCTTGAAATGCCGGTGCTGCTCGCCCGGAACGCCATGAGCTGCGCCGCCCTTGGCGCTGGGCACCTGGCGGATAACATCGAGCTGCTGCACCGCATCGGAAAGTCCAGCTTCCTGCGGGAGGAAGACGAGGAGTAAGCACAGAACATGGCAAGAGATCAGGACAAGCGTTTTTCCGAAAGGGAAAGCCTGTTTGCCCCGGAGACGGACGCCCCCTTGGTACAGGGCGAGGAGCGTTTGCACGCCTGGGCGCGGGAAATGGAGGAAGCGGCGGAGGAAGCTCCGGCGCGCGCCGCCGCGCCCGGAAACGAGGATGCGGACGAAATCGAAGAGATCGAAGAGATCGAAGAAGACGGGGACGCCGAGGCGGAGGTCCCGGCGGATCGAAAGCAGGACGAAAAAGAAAAAGCGCAGCCCGAAAAGGAGCGGGAAACAGCCCAGGACGAGCCCATCGCGCGCAGCCGCCGGGCGGCGGAGGAAGCGTGGGATCGGGAAGCGCAGAAGGTGGAAGGCGGCAAAAGCAGGTCTGTCCGCGGCGAAGAAAAGAAAAAAGGGAAAAAAGAAAAGCGCGGCCAGGACGCCAAAGCCCAAAAGGGCGCGGCCAAAAAGAAGAACGGCAAGAAAAAGAAAAACACCGCCAAGGCCGACGACCGGCGCTCCTTCCTGCGCACGATGGCGATCATCTTTATCTGCGGCGCGCTGTTTTTGATGGTGGCGGCCATGGTGGCCTCCAACTTTATTTCCTCCCCCTGGCTGGCCCTGCCGCGCCGGCTCGTGACCACCGTGGTCACGCCGGTGCAGACCGTGTTTTCCAAGCTGACGGACGGGGTCGCGGATTATGTGCGGATGCTCAAGATCCGCGGCAACATCGAGTATGAATACAATCAATTGCTGATCCAGCTGGACGAAATGGCGAGCGACACCGCCATGATGGAAGAATTGCGCCGCGAAAACCAGGAGCTGCGCTCCATGGTTCAGGAGCAGCAGAGCGATACCTCCCACCTGGCGATGAACCCCATCGGCGCGCAGGTTATCGGGACGGTGGGCAACAACTATTTTTCCACCCTGACGCTGAACGTTGGCACAGCGGAAGGCGTTGCCGACTATATGGCCGTGGTTTCCAACGGCGGCCTCGTGGGCGTTACATACAACACCCGCGAGCACGATTGCAACGTGCGCTGCATCATCGACAGCGACTGCACGGTGGCGGGCCTGGTGCAGTCCAGCCGCGACCAGGGCAGCGTGAAGGGGACCCTGGGCAGTACGGGCGAGGCGATCTGCCGCATGTATTATCTGCCCGACAATTCCCTGCCGCGCCCCGGCGATGTGGTGGTCACTTCCGGCGTGGGCCTGGAATTCCCCAAGGGCATCCCCATCGGCTATATCCGGGAGAGCACCCGCGGCATGGAGGACAACAAATCCTATGTGGTGCTGGAGCCGAAGGTGGATTTCCAGCATCTGGAATATGTGACCGTTTACCGGTACCGTCCCTCCTACGCGGAAAGCGCGCAGAACCGCACCAGCACGGCCATGACCATTACCCTGGAAACCTTGACGACGGCGCGGCCCGTGCCGGAGTTCCAGATGGGCGGGCTGAGCGATTTCATGGTCGCCGTCACGGCGACGCCGTCCGCGACAGCGGACGCGACCCTGGCCCCGGGCGAATCCCCCCGGCCGACGCCCGAGAAGACCCAAACGCCCCGGCCGGGCGAGGCGACAAAGGAACCGAACCTGGAATATGTGGCGGTGGACCTGACGGGCGCGACGCCCACGCCCTCGCCGCGGCCCACGTTTACCCCCACGCCCTCTCCGGTGCCTACGCCGGATCCCGGGGCGCTGACGGTGGAGGATGATTAGTGAAGGAAATGAAACGGGCCCTCAAGGCCCTGGCCATCACCATCACGGCCTATCTGCTCCAGGCGTGCGTGATGCATTACCTGGCCATCCGGGGGATCGTCGGCAGCGTGATCTTCGCGGCCCTTTCGATTCTGATCGTTTCCTGCGGCAAAAAGTACGCTTTCTGCGCCAGCTGCCTGCTGGGCATGACGATGGAAAGCATGATGGGCAACGTGAAGGCGCTGTACGTGATCGCGTATCCCATCATCACCATGCTCTGCGCCCAGTATTTCGCCGATATGTCCGACAGGCAGCTGGAGCGGCGGCGGGTCATCATTGAAAGCCGCCAGGTGCGCATCAGCGAAGGAAAGGGCAAGAAGCACTGGTGGCAGCGCTTTATGCTGCGATACCGGGATTCCGATCTGCCGCCCGTGGTGCGTATCCCGCTGTGCGCCGGGATCATGGATCTGTTGCTGAACATGACCTTAAATGCTTATCTGTATCTGATCGGCGAAGAGCTGACGATGGTGCAGGTGTTCCGCGCGCTGGGCAGCACGGTTTATACCATGGGGCTTGCGCCGGTGCTGATGGTGCCGTTCCGCGCCTTGCTTGGCATGTATCGCCGCAGGAAACGGCAGGAAGGAGGCGGTTTTGCTTGAAGGATGAATTTCGTGCCAATCGAAAAGCGAAAAGCAGGGATCGCCAGCTGAACATCCGCTTTCTGATTTTTCTGGCGGGCGTCGCCGCCATGTTTTCCGTGCTTTTCTTCGGCCTCTACCGCCTGCAGATCGACCGCGGCGAAGAGTATTATACCGCCACCACCAACCAGAGCATCAAAAGCATCGCCGTCAAGGGCAGCCGCGGCATGATTACGGACATCAATTCCGTGGTGCTCGCCAAGAGCGAAAAAGCCTATAACGTGACCTTTTACCGCGAGAACGATGATTGGGATTATCCCACGAAGCAGCTGCTGGAGGCCATCGAGATCGTGGAGCGCTACGGCGGCACGATCTGCGTGACCCCGCCGCTGATCCGCAACGAGGAGACCGGCGCCTGGGAGTTCAACTTCGGCAGCGGCATTTCCCAGTCCGCCTGGGAGACCCGGCGCTCCTACTTCTATTCCAACAACTATATGGGCTCCGGCCAGCCCAGCGCCGAGCGCAGTTTTTTTATCCTGCGCCGCCGTTTCGGCTTTACCGCGCGCGAGGACGGCTCCTACGCCCTGCAATTGGACGCGGACGGCGAGCCGGTCGTGCCGGATGCCGATAAGCCGAACACCAACAAGGCGGTGGAGGTGATCCCGGTCACGGAGGACATGGTGCTCAAAGTGATCGCCATCAACACCACCATGCAGGATAACGCCTTCCTTTCCCTGCCCGTGGCCTTCGCCGAGGACGTGAGCTATGAAACGGTCAGCGAGATCGAGGGCCGCAGCATGTCCATGCCCTGGGTGAGCGTTACGATGGGCGATAAGCGCGTCTATCCCAACGGCAGCCTCGCCGCGACGGTGATCGGCTATACGGGCAAGATCCAGAACGCCGAATACTATTTCAGCGATCTGAAGCCTGCGGGCTACGCCATGAGCGATTACATCGGCCAGGCGGGCGTGGAGGCCAGCATGGAAAACTGGCTCACCGCCAATATTACCGACCGGCAGGGCGCCCGCATCGTGGAGGTGGACCCGCAGGGCAAGGTGACGCGCGAACTGGACTATATCCCCCCGCAGGACGGCAACACCGTCAAGCTTACCATCAACGCCCAGTACCAGGCCGCGGCCGAGCGCTATATCCGCGACAACGTGAACGATACCCGCGACCGCCAGGAGGCCCGCATGGCGGAATCCGACTGGCTGGAAACCTACAAGGACAAGATCGCCGTGCGCGATTGGGACGAATTTGAGCTGCGCCTTGCCACGACCGGCGTGCTGATCGTGATGGACGTGAAAACGGGCAATATCCTGGCCCTGGCCCAGTATCCCAACTACGACCTGAACGCCATGGCGCGCGGCGGCGACCCGGCGCTGGAAATCGTGCAGGACAAGCGCGGCCTGCTCATGAATTACGCCATCCAGACCCGCGCCGAGCCGGGCTCCATCTTCAAGATGTGCACGGGCCTCGCGGGCCTGACCAACGGGGTGCTGACCCCTACGGAGACCATCAGCGACGAAGGGCGCTTCACCAACTATACCGATAATTTCGAGGACGCGCCCAAATGCTGGACCAGCCACCCCGAGGATCACCAAAACCTGACGATCGACCTGGGGCTGACAAAATCCTGCAACTATTTCTTCTATACCGTGGCCTCCCGTCTGTACGACACCTTCCCCAACCAGGAAATGCTCTATAAGTACGCCGCGCAGATGGGCCTGACGAGCAAAACGGGCATCGATCTGCCGGGCGAGCTGCGCCCGATCGTGGGCAACCAGACCAACCTCTACGACACCGCGGTGAGCCTGGACGAGCAGATGACCTCCACACCCATCCTGGTGGCGGCTTCGCTCAAAAAGCACATCACCAACTACGCTGCCAGCTACGGCATCACCTATGACGAAGCGCGCCTGGACAGGTGCATCAAGCAATTGATGGACATGGCCATCAACACCGGTTCTGATAACTGGGTCGTCAACGCCCGCCCGATCTTTATGACGGAGCTGGGCATGACGCGCACCATGGTCATGCAGGCCGCGCTGATGACCGATATGTGGAACTACCTGAACACCATCAAATGGGGCGGCAGCCAGGAGATCCAGATGGGCGTGGGCCAGTCGATCACGCTGCTGACGCCGATTTCGGTCATTCGTTACGCCGGGGCGCTCAACAAAAACCTGACGGTGTGGAACCCCAACCTCATCGATTCCATCATTTCCCCGGAGGGCGAGATCCTCTCCCAGCGCCGGGCGACCGTATTCAATACCCTGGACAGCGCCGCGCCTTACCTCGAATACATCCTGGAAGGGCTCAAAGGCGTGGTCGACGAGGCCGGTACCGCCGCCCGCCAATTCCGCGGGTGGAAGTACAAGGCCGAGGATGTCATGGTGGGGAAGACCGGGACCTCGCAGGTGACCATCGGCAAGGTGCGAATCGACCTGGAAAACAACGGCTGGTTCGTCGCCCTGACCCCCAAGGACGATCCGGAAATCGCGCTGGTCTCCTTCGTTCCCAACGGTTTTTCCGGTTCCTATACGGTTCAGGCCGCGAAGAATTTTATCGAGTTTTATCTGGATGAAAAAGCCAAGGTGGACGTAAACATCGCCCTGCCAGGCGGAAACGCGCTGGCGCCGTAGCCGGAGGTCCAGCGCGGAATCTACTTTCGATCCAATCAAGGCAGCCACAAAGGAGTGTCTCTTATGGGCAGGGTTTTCGCCATCATATCTGGTAAGGGCGGGGTTGGAAAAAGCACGTTGGCCACCGCGCTTGCGGAGTATTACGCCTCGCAGGGCAAGGGCGTCGTGCTGCTGGACGGGGACACGGGACTGAGGTGCGTGGATCTGATGCTGGGCTTGCAGGACCGCGTGGTGTTCGACCTGGGCGACGTAGCGGAAAAGAAGTGCGAGATCGACCAGGCGCTGATCGCGCATCCCGCGCTGCCGGGGCTGAGGCTGCTTGCCGCGCCGCAGATGATGAGCGCGTCGGATGTGAAGCGCAAGGCCATGAGAAGGATCGTGAACGAAATCAGCGGGCAGACGGACATTCTTTTGATGGACGCGCCGGCGGGCATCGGGCGGGGCTTCAAGAACACGCTGGGCAATCTGGCCGAGCCGGTGATCATCGGAACGCCGGATGATGTGTGTATCCGCGACGTGGAGCGCGTCGCGTATGTGCTGACCGAAATGGAGGAGCCAAGGCCCGTCCTGGTGCTCAACCGGGTGGACCGCCGCCTCGTGCACAGGGGCGTCATGCGCGCGCCGCTGGAAATCGCGAAATCGCTCGATATCGAGCTGGTGGGCATCATCCCGGAGAGCCAGCAGGTATACCGCGCGCTGCTTCGCGGCGAAGGCGCGCTGGACAGCGGCGATCTGCAGGTGGTCAGCGCCGTCGAGGTGATCGCGGCCCGGCTCCTGGGCGCGGACGCGCCGCTGCCCGAATATCGGTACAGCCCCATCCTGCGCTTTTTTAACCGGAGAGGTGAAGCCTGATATGATGACAGAATCCCGACGGAACCGGGAGGGCCGGTTCGATTGGCCGCTCGTGCTGGTGGTGTACGCCCTGGCGTTTTTCGGCATCCTTTGCATCGCCATGGCGCGGTATCAGCCCAGCGTCAGCGAAGGGAAGCCTCTTTTGAACAAGATCCTGGATAACCGTTCCAGCCTGTGGCAGTCCATTTTCGTGCTGGTTTCGCCCGTGGTGGTGGGCGTGATCGTCGCCATCCCCACGGAAATTTTCCGCGCCCGCGCCCGCCTGGTGTATTACGGCGTTTTTGCGCTGCTGGGCATTACGCTGGTGCTGGGCCAGGTGTCCAACGGCCTGAAGGGCTGGCTGCAAAGCTCCATTCTGGGCCGCTCCATCCAGCCCAGCGAATTTGCCAAGCTTTCCATATTGCTCATGCTGGCGCGGCAGCTTTCGCGCTCCGAAAAGCCCATGGGCAAATTCAAGGATTTTGTCCGCACCCTGCTGATCGTGGGCATGCCCGCGCTGGTCATCCTGGCGCAGGGCGAAACGGGCACGGTCATCGTGATCGCCTTCATGTTCCTGGCCATGATCTATTTTGCCGGGGTGGATATCCGGATCATCCTGACGTTCGTGATCCTGGGCGTGCTGGGCGTCGGCGCGCTGGTGGCGTACGGCATGCTGAGCGAAACCACGGATTACCGAATCCTGCGCCTGCTGGCCTTCCTCGACCCGCAGAAATATGAGCAGAGCGGCGGTTACCAGATCCTCATGTCCCAGAAGGCCATCGGCGCGGGGCAGCTGACCGGCCAGGGCACCTTCCTGCCCGGCTCCTGGACCACGCTGGGCTATGTGCCCGAAAGCTCCACCGACGCTATTTTTTCCGTGGTGGGGGAATGCTTCGGCTTTATCGGCTGCGCCGCGGTGCTGCTGACGTACCTGTTCATCATTCTGCGCA
>JAFXZO010000060.1 GCA_017541205.1 Clostridia bacterium
CAAGGGCTATATCCCGGCCTACCCGGTCGGCACGGCGGACGATATCGCGAAGATGATCGCGGACTTTAGCCCCGGGGCCCGCGCCGTCATCGGCGTAAAGAACCTCAAGATCATCACCTTCGGCCCCCGTCCCCAGGACTTCTTTGCCTGCAACGCCCCCATCAAGGGCCTGTACGAGCTGGGCATCGAGATCGAGGAGAACAGCGAACTGGACCTGCTGGTTTCCTACAAGGCCCACGCGGGCGACAAGCGCATCCCCGACGTGATGGACGACATGGCCAAGGAAATGGGCGAAGGCAAGTACTACGCCGAAATGCTGGAGCGCATGGCGCAGTTTGAACTGACCCTGCTCGACTGGGCCGAACAGCACAAGGGCGCGCGGAAGTACGTCGCGTTTGCCGACAAGTGCTGGCCCGCCTTCCCCGAGCAGTTTGGCTTTGAGCCCTGCTATGTGAACAGCCGCCTGGCCTCCCGCGGCATCCCCGTGGCCTGCGAAGTGGATATCTACGGCGCGCTCTCCGAATACATCGGCGCCTGCGTTTCCGGCGACGCGATCACCCTGCTGGACATCAACAACTCCGTGCCCGCCTCCATGTGGGAAAGCCAGATCAAAGGCAAGTTCGACTATTGCCTGACCGATACCTTCATGGGCTTCCACTGCGGCAACACCCCCTCCTGCAAGATGTGCGACAGCCGTGCCATCAAGTATCAGCTGATCCAGCACCGCCTGCTGGAGCCCGCCGGCTCTGAACCGGACTTCACCCGCGGCACCCTCGAAGGCGACATCGCGCCCGGCGAAATCACCTTCTACCGCCTGCAGTGCGACAGCAACGGCGATTTGCGCTCCTACATCGCCGAGGGCGAAGTGCTGCCCGTCGCGACGACCTCCTTCGGCGGCATCGGCGTGTTCGCCATCAAGGAAATGGGCCGCTTCTACCGCCACGTGCTGATCCAGAAGCGCTATCCGCACCATGGCGCGGTGGCCTTCGGCCATCACGGCAAGGCCCTGTTCGAGGTGTTCAAGTTCCTGGGCGTCAAGGACATCGCCTACAACCAGCCCAAGTCCCTGCCCTATCCCACCGAGAATCCCTGGGGCTGATTCTTTCCCTGAATAAACCTGACGGGGCTGTTCCCGGCTGTTTCACCGCGGCGAAAGGGAACAGCCCTTTTTCTTCGCCTCCGCGCCGCCATCCATTTTTTTCTTGCCAAACGCCGCGGGGTCTTATATAATAGATGAGCGTAAATGAAGCGATAGGAATACGCCTCCGCGGCGAAAAACCTGCATATTGCAAGGAGGATGGAAATGAAAAAGTATCTGTCTGTGTTCATGGCCGCGTGCCTGTGCCTGGGCCTGATCGGAAGCGCCTGCGCGCAAAGCGGGATCACCATTGAGCAATTGGTCCAGGCAAACAGCTTTGATACGGTCTTTTCCCGGCACAACAGCGTAGCCGTTTACTACGTTGATACGAACAGCGAAGAATCGTATCAGTACCACACCAGGGATATGGTCTATTATTCCCAGTATTCGTATCTGAACATACAGGACAGGGAATGGTATGTGTTTGACACGCCCGAGGGAACGGCTGTTTACTTTATGTGGTACATCATGAGCGATGAGGAAAAGGCGCAGGAGGCGAACGCCCGCACGGATCTGTCCCCGATCCTGAGCGAAGAGCTGACGCTGGAGATGGAAGTGGTCAAGGAGGTCGTGGATAACGGGGACGGCACGCTGACCATCACAACGGAAGCGAGCGAGGAGGACACGCTGAAGATGCTGGAACTGACCGGCGATATCCTGCCCGCCGGGCTGAATGACGCTGTTTTCCAGTGCGTCTATACCGTGGACGCCGAAACGCTGGAGATCCGTATGCAGCGGGAACACTACGCGGCCAATGGCAAAACGTATTTGACGAGCATGCAAACGTACGAATACGACGCGTGGATCCCGGATGATGTGGCCGCGTATGTCAAGAAGATCGATGCCTTCTGCAACGAGCGCTCGGAAAACCAAAGCGTCGTCACCGTGGTGTATGACGCCGGGACCAAGGCCGAAGAAAGCTTTTCGTGCAGGATAGGCGACGGCATCGGCTGCTATTTCCACCTCCGCGACGGCTACGATGAGCTTTACAATGACAGGACCCTCAATTCTCCTTATACCGGCGACCCGAACGGGGATGTGACGATCTACGCTTTCTCCCTGGAAAAAAGCCTGAAGGCGGGCGGCGAAGCTTTCGACGCCGGGGATTACCAGGATGCGCTGGTCTGGTTCATGATCGCGGCCAAATTGGGCGACGCGGCGTCGTTCAGCAGGATCGGGTATCTGTATGAAAACGGCCTTGGCCCGGCGCGGAATTATGAGACGGCGCTGAACGCGTATCAGATGGGCATGGAACATGGCGACGCGGCGTCCGTTTTCGCCATGGGCCGGCTGTATGAAGAGGGCCTGGGCGTGCGGAAGAACGTTTCGACAGCGTTAAAATGCTATCAGGTGGCGGCGGAATTGAACAACGCCGACGCGCTGTTCCGCCTGGGCGAAATGTACCGCGACGGGATCGGCGTGGAGCAGTCCGGCGAAAAAGCGGCGGAGTATTTCGGCCGCGCCGCGGAGCAGGGCCATCCAGACGCCATGGAAGCGCTGGAGCAGCTGAATAACGCAGGCACCGCCGCGCCATAATCGTAATTACTGAAACCTAATTGAAAGATGACATTGCTGGGGGAAACCGCTCTTTAAAGCTCAAAGAGCGGTTTCCCCCAGCCCCCCTTCCGAGAAAAGCGAATAAGGTATATAATTACTTGTATTTTGTCAACTTCAAATTCAATAGTGGCATAAGGAAAGAAACTTAGGGAAAAAGAGCCCTTAATTGTCATCCCGAGCGAAGCGGAGGCGAGAGGCGAAGCGCAGCCGAGGGATCTATGAGAGAATCGCTAAGCCAACCAACAGATCTTACCCGCCTGCGGCGGGCGCAGGCGAACGATCCGTTCAGGACGGGGCCTACGCTGACAACCAGCCCAAGGGCAGGTTGTCCGGGCGCATCGGCCTTCTCGCTCCACTCCGCTCAAGATGACATGGAAGGGTGTTTTTCTATCCCGAACTTTCCGTGAAGAACCGATTTTTTGCAGGCTTTGGATCAATCCTTGGGCAGGGGCGAAAAGCGGAAGCCGTAGAAATCGAAATTGCTGCCGGGCAGGAACACGAAATCGACCGTGCACAGGCCCTGGAGCACGGGCACCCGGAAGGCCTGCTCGCCCCGCCCGCCCTGGACAAAGCCGCAGGCGGAGGTGGCCGTTTCGCCGTTTTCGCCGGTCACGCGCAGGGAAATCTGGTTGACGGGAAGGGGCGTTTCGCCGTCCAGGATCAAGAGCATTTCGCCCGATCCGTCAAACGCCATGTTTTCAAAGCGCAGCGTCACGTTGTTGCCGATCTTTTTGACCGCGTCCGCTTCCTTCACAAAGCTGTCGCCGTACAGCTGATCGGCGTCCATGGCGCGGTTATCGCGCAGGGCGCGGGACTGGCGGGCGAAGGAGAAGCCCTTCAAATGGATTTTTTCATGCATCGAGAAGGCGATCGTGTGCACGCCGCGGAGCGCGTAGGGCAGGCGGTAGGTTTCCGGCTGATAGACGTTCCAGACGCTCTTTTTCTGGTAGGGCAGCGCGGCGATCAGAACGCCGCCCTCGCCCGGCATGCCGTCCCAGAGCCTGATATGATACAAATCATCGTTCAGCGCGAACACCGGCAGGGTGATTTCATCCGAGCCGACGGGGCCAAAATCCACGAACGAGAAGCCGACGGCGCTTTCGCCGTCCCGGGCGAAGGCGACGCCCTTTTCGTTGCCCGCGCCGATTTCGCCCTCCGATCGGTCATAGAGCGCAGCCGCGATGAAGCGGTAGGGGTCCAGCCCCATGGGGCCAAAGCCCGCGGCGGTGATTTCGACGACGGAGAGCACGCGCGGATGCGGGTATCCGTTGCAGACGGCGGCGCGCAGATACATGCTGCCGTCCCCGCGGGCGGTGACGGTCACCAGATCGCCGCTTTGCTCAATGCTCGCGCAGGGCATATCCACGCCCTGGGCGTTGGTGATCCGAAAGCGGAGCTCCTGCGGCGCGGCGTTTTCGGGCAGGCAGGAAACCCGGAAGGAGACGGCGGGGCGTTCCGGGGTCAGGACGGTGGAAGACAGGGCTTTGAGATCGATCCGGCGGGTAAATATATCGTTCTCCGCCTTGCGTTCTTTGCACAGCGCCGGGAAAGCGCGGCACGCGCAAGGAGCTTTGCCCGCAAGGACGCGGAGCGAGACCTCCGCCGCGCGCAGGCCCTCGCCCGTCACGCGGACGCGGATCTCGCCTTCTTCCTGCGCCCCGACCATGAGCAGAAGCTTTCCGGAGAACAGGCGGCGGCTGAATACCTGATAGCCGTCCCGGTCGGTGCTGTCGCCGTTGTCCATGCCGAGCAGCACGCCCGGGCCGTCGATAAACGCATGCACGCGGTCCACCGCGTTTTCGACGGGACGGCCCGCGTGATCCAGCGCGCTCACGATCAGGAACGCGATTTCGCCTTTTTCGATGGTCGGGCCGTTTTCAGCCCGGAGGGCAAGCGCTTGCGCGTCGCCAAAGGAGCGCCGCGCCGTTTCGCACAGGATGTTTCCGTGGCCATCGTACGCGCGGGCCAGGAGCTCGCCCGGGGCATAGGGCACCTGCCATACGGGCAGGGCGGCCTTCGCGTCCAGGCGGTCAACGGCTTTTTTGCCCAGGGAAACGCCGTTCAGGAACAGCTCCGCCGATGCGCCGTTGGTCATCACCGGCACGTCGATCAATTGTCCTTCGTTCCAATCCCAGTAAACGCCGATATGGATCATGGGCGTATCCGTCCACATGGCCTGATAGAAATAATAGGCGTCCTTGGGCAAGCAGGCGGTGTCCGTCTGGCCGAAATAGCAGCTGCGCGTATGGTAGGGCGTGGGCTCGCCGATATAATCGATGCCGCTCCAGATGAACTGCCCCAGGGAATAGGGCGTGTTCAGGTCGTCGGAGAGCATTTTCGGCAGGTCCTTCGCGCCCCAGCTGGTGTTGGAATTGAGGAGCGCCGAGCATTGCAGGTCTTCTTCGGAGAGGATATCCTCCTTCATGGGGAAATGATAAATGCCGCGGCTGGCCAGGAGCGAAGCGGTCTCGCTGCCGTAGATCACCCAGCCGGGATGCTGTTCATGATGCTGCGCGTAAAGCTTTTCCGCGTAATTGTAGCCCGGGAGCTTCACGATCTCGGCGCACTTCTGCGCGCCTTCCCAAGGCATGTAATTGCTGCCAAAGGTGACGTGCGCGTGGCGCGTATCGTGCCGGTGCACCTCGTCCATGAGCGTCCTGGTCCACATCTGCCCGCGGTCGGACGCCTGCATATCGTAAATTTCGTTGCCGATGCTCCACAGGATCACGGAAGGATGGCACCGATCCCGCCTGACCCAGGACGCAACGTCCTCGGGATAGGTCTTTGGGAAAAAGCGCGCGTTATCGAAGGGGGTTTTGGCAAGCTCCCACATATCATACATTTCGTCGATCACCAGGAAGCCCATTTCGTCGCACAGGTCCAGGAAACGCCGGGCCGGGGGATTATGGCTGGTGCGGATGGCGTTGACGCCCATTTTGCGCATAACGGCAAGCTGCCGCCTTGCGGCGCTTTGCTGATATGCCGCGCCGAGGGCGCCCAGGTCATGATGCAGGCAGACGCCGTGCAGCTTGACGGGAGCGCCGTTCAGGAAAAAGCCCTTGTCCGGGGTGAACGCTGTTTCGCGGAAGCCGACGCGCATCGTTTCCTTCTGCGCGCCGAGGGTGCACGTCAGGGAATACAGGCAGGGGCGTTCCACGCTCCAGGGCGTGACGCCCTCCACCGTCAGGCAGATTTCCGCGCCGCCGGGGCAGGCGGCCATCGTGCCCTCCGCAAGGACGCCGCCAACGCTATTTTGGAGGCGCACCCTGGGCATTTCGTCTCCGGGCCCTCTGATCTCGGCCTGGATGGCCAGCTGCCACGCGCCGCCCGCGCGGCGGGTGTTCACCTGGAAACCGTCGGGGACCATATATCGGGCGGGCAGGGCGATCAAATGCACGTCGCGGAAAATGCCCGCGCCTGAATACCAGCGGGAATTGGGGCTCCGGTGGCGGATATGCACGGCGATTTCGTTCCGGCCGGGCCTGATTTTTCCGGTCAGATCAGCGAAAAAGGACGTATAGCCGTACGTGTGGGAGCGGATCAATTCGCCGTTCAAAAGCACGTCGGCGTCCATATACACCCCGTCGAAATCGAGCAGGGCAATTTCTTCCTGCGGCAGTTCTTCGGCCAGAAAGGTTTTCAGATACCAGCCGTCGCCCGAGGCGTACAGATCCTCCGTGTTTTCGATCAGCCAATCGTGCGGAAGCAGGACGGGACGCAGGGCAGCGCCGTCCAGGTCCCTTCGCGTGCTGTTCAGGGGAAGCAGGGCAAATTTCCAGCCGTCATTCCATAATATCCGCATGGTTTCTATCCTTTCTAAAAAACCAAAAGTCGTTCCAAACCGGAAGCCTTTTGGTCACGATCCGCGGGGGACAGGCGCTTCGTCCAGGATGCGCTGCGCGTTGCCGCTGGTCAGGGCGGTGGCGAGCTCGATGCCGAAGCGCTCGGTGAGGACGTCAAAGGCCTCGGCCATGCGGCTGTCGCGGCCGGGCAGATCATGGCAGTCGGTGGAAATGAAATCCACCAATTCATCCGCCAGAATACGGTTGAGGAACCGCTGCTTGAAAAAGCTGTGCTTGCGGATCACCGTATGGGCGTTCAGTTGGATCAGCGCCTTGCATTCCCGGCGGAGCTTTTCGATCTGGTCTGCCTTCTTCAGGCATTCATACCGTTCCACGTGCGCGAAAACGGGCACGAAGCCAAGGCCCGCCACGCTTTGGCCCGCGTCCATCAAATATTTGAAGGTATCGTCTGGCGAAAACTCCAGGAGCACGTAACGCGTGCCGGCCAGGGTGGGCACCTTGCCCTCGCTGAGCTGATAGGGCGTATTGTGGGTATAGAGCACCTCCGACCCCGTATACAGGGTGATGGCAATGCCCTCCCGCGCCATCCATTGGCGGGCTTCCTCCAAATGCGCCAGATAGGTTTCGTAGGGGAAAGGCTCAATGCCCGGCGTGATATGCGGGGTGGTAATCACGGTATCAACTTGGTTTTCCACGGCCTGCAGCGCCAGCTTCTTGGTGCTTTCAAAGGTTTTCCCGCCGTCGTCAACGCCGTATATCAGGTGATTGTGCATATCGATGAACATGCTGCCGTCTCCTTATCCGTGGGCCTGAAAGGGGCCCTATCCGACATTATAAACAAGGAAGCGCGATTTGTCCATGCTTATTTCGGACGAATTGACAAGCGCTGGCAATATGGTATAATTTTTTCAAACGCGAAAGGAAGGGAAACGGATGAGCTTTCAAGTGGCGCTGGCGCAGGTGCTGGTCACATTGCTGTACATCGTTCCGGGGTATCTATGCAGCAAAATGAAAAAAGCGTCCCCCCGGCATCTTCCGACCCTGGGCGGCATCTTGGTGTACGTGTGCGGGCCCGCGCTGCATACGAACGCGTTCCTGAGCATCGATTATTCGCCGGAAACGCTGAAAAACATGGCCGTGTTTTTCCTGCTCACGCTGATCCTGCAAAGCGCGTTCATGGCGATCCTGTACGCCGTATTCCGCAAAAAGCAGGGCGACAGCCGCTTCCGCATCCTGAATATCGGCTCCGTTCTGGGCAACGTGGGCTTTTTCGGGCTGCCGGTCATCCGCGCGCTGCTGCCGGCGTACCCGGAGGTGGCCTGCTATTCCGCCATTTACAGCATCACCATGAATATCCTGGTGTTCACGATGGGCGTTTTTTGCCTGACGGGCGAAAAGAAATACATGAGCGTGCGGTCCGCGCTGCTGAACCCGACGATGATCAGCTTCTTTGTGGCGGTCCCCCTGTTTTTGATGAACGCCCGGCGCTTTCTCCCCTCCCAGGTGCTCAGCGCTTTGCAGCTGCTTGGCGGCATGTCCACGCCGCTTTGCATGTTCGTGCTCGGCGTGCGCCTGTCCCAGAACAGCATGAAGAAACTGTTTTCCCAGCCCTTTGTATATGCCGTCAGCTTTTTGAAGCTGCTTTTGTTCCCGCTGTTCTGCTTCGCGGCGGTCTGCCTGCTGCCGCTTTCCATGCCGATCAAGGCGAGCGTGCTGATCCTGTCCGCCACCCCCTGCGCCTCCGTGATCCTGAGCCTGGCGGAGCTCCATCAAAAGCAGATGGATCTGGCGGCCAGCTGCGTGCTGGTTTCGACGCTGCTTTGCTTTATGACCATCCCGGTGATGACGCTGCTCGTTTAACGTTATCATTCTAAGGGTTCATGGTAACGCGCGGACGGCGATTCTATCCCCCGCGTATCCGCAGCCTCAACCGCCGCAAGGTCCGCTTCAAGCGGACATTGCGATCCCGGAGGAGGGCATGCGGCCGGCCATGGGCCGCGCTGGCGCGCATGAAGGTTCGGGCCCTGCTGATATCAGCGGGGCCCCATGGTTTTGTTTGCGTTTCAGAATGGGAATTTTTCCTGCGCTTGCCCTCCGGGCGCGGGGACGGGCTTTTTTTGACGGACGCCGCTGCATAACCTGCGTTTCGCGGTGCCATACTGCTTTTGACGGAGGTGGCAGTATGGCGACAAGCAAAGTGGAAATCTGCGGCGTGGATACCGCGACGCTGCCCGTGCTCACCAATGAACGCATGCGCGAACTGTTCCCGCTGGTGCACGGCGGCGACCGCGAAGCGAGAGAAGAATTCATCCGGGGAAATCTGCGCCTGGTGCTCAGCGTGGTGCAGCGCTTCGCGCATCGGTGCGACAGCGCGGACGACCTGTTTCAGGTGGGCTGCATCGGGCTCATCAAGGCGCTGGATCACTTTGACGTGACGCAGAACGTCCGGTTTTCCACCTATGCGGTGCCCATGATTATCGGGGAGATCAGGCGCTATCTGAGGGACAATAACCCCATCCGGGTCAGCCGGTCCCTGCGCGATACGGCGTACAAGGCCCTCCAGGCGCGGGACCGTCTGGCCCTGAGCATGAACAGGGAGCCCACGGTGGAGGAAATGGCCAAGGAGCTGGGCGTGCCGCGCGAGGACGTGGTTTTCGCCCTCGAAGCCATCCAGGATCCCATCTCGCTCTTTGAGCCCGTGTACAACGACGGCGGCGACGCCATCTATATTATGGATCAGGTGCGCGACGATAAACACGCCGACGAGAATTGGCTGGAGCATATCGCGATCAAGGAGGCCATGCGCAGGCTCAACGACCGGGAAAAGAAGATCCTGCGCCTTCGCTTTTTCGAGGGCCGCACGCAGATGGAGGTGGCTGGCGAAATTGGCATCTCGCAGGCGCAGGTATCCCGATTGGAGAAAAACGCGCTGCTGCATATGCGGAAATATGTGGCCGGCTGAAAAAACCAAACCGTTCTTCTGAAACAGGAGGAACGGTTTTTCTTGACGGGAAAGGGGATTATGCTATAATCAAGGTAAGAAATCGCTACAGGAGGACGAAAGCATGCCGGACTTTGCCGCCATGAGGATGGAAGAATTGATAAGGCCGGAGGGCTTTGACTGCCCTTGCGGAAAACACCACGCCTGCGCCATGGACTATCTGAAGATCGGCCCCGGCGCGGTCAAAACGGTGGGGGCCATGGTTGGGAAAATGGGCTGCCAAAAGCCCTTTGTGCTCTGCGACCGGAATACCTATGAGGCTGCCGGCGAATTGGTGGACAGGCTCTTATCGGAAGCGGGGATCGCACACCGGCTCTATATCATTCCCTGCGCGGGGCAGAAGATCGCCCCGGCGGAATGGGAGATCGGCAGCGCAATCATGCATTTTGATCCAAGCTGCGACCTCATCCTGGGCGTTGGCAGCGGCGTCATCAACGATATCTGCAAGGTGATCGGCAACGCGCTGGGCAAAAAGAGCGCCATCGTGGGCACCGCGCCATCCATGGACGGATACGCGTCCAATTCCTCGGCCATGGAAATCAACCATGTGAAAATGACGCTTTTCAACCGCGCGCCCAAGGGCATGATCCTGGATACGGACATCCTCGCCCGCGCGCCGATGCGCATGCTGTGGGCGGGCCTTGGCGATATGGCGGCCAAGTATATCGCCCTGTGCGAATGGCGCATGAGCAGCCTGGTCACCGGCGAGTATTACTGCGAAGACGTTGCAAGGCTGATGCGGTCTGCGCTGAAAAAAGTGATGGACGCGGCGGAGGGCATCCCGGAGAGAAAGCCCGAGGCCATTCAATCCATTGCCGAAGGGCTGGTGATTTCCGGCATCGCCATGGCGTACGCGGAGATTTCCAGGCCGGCATCCGGGCTGGAGCACTATTTCAGCCACTTATGGGAAATGATGGCGCTGGAACGCGGCCAGCCGTACGACCTGCACGGCATCCAGGTGGGCATCGGCACGATCCTGACGATGAAGCTGTACCGGAAATTCCGCCAAATCACCCCGGACCGGAACAGGGCCAACGCCTATTGGCAGGCGATGACGAACGAAAAATGGGAAGCGCGCATCCGGGAAATCTTTGGCAAGACGGCGCCGGAAATCATCGAAATGGAGCGCAAAGGGCGGAAGAACGATCCTGCCGCGCATCAGGAACGCCTGGACAGGATCATCGAGAACTGGGACGGCATTATGCGGGCCGTGGACGAGGAGCTGCCGGACGAAAAGGCGCTGCGCGGCCTGATGGAAAAAGTCGGCATGCCCACCCGGCCTTCCGAAATCGGCGTTTCGGTGCGGGACACGGTGAACGCGTTTATCGGCGCGCGGGACGCCCGGATGAAATACATGAGCTGCTCGCTGCTGTGGGATCTGGGGCTGACGGACGAATTTGCGGAATATTTGCGCGGTGTTGCGGAGGAATAACCATTGAAGGTCATTGCCAGGATACGGAACGGGTTTGCCTCAAAATTCGGCATCCCGCGGCAGAGCGGCCTGATCCCCACGGCGAAAAGCGTGATCGTCTTTGAGCCGGAATACCGAAACGCGCAGGCGCTGCGCGGGCTGGAGGATTTTTCCCATTTGTGGCTGATCTGGGAGTTTTCCCTGGCCAGGCGGGATACCTGGTCGCCCACGGTGCGTCCGCCGCGCTTGGGCGGCAACCGGCGCATGGGCGTGTTCGCCACGCGCTCGCCCTTCCGGCCGAATCCGATCGGGCTGTCATGCGTAAAAATCGAGGAGATCCGCTGGCAGACGGCGAACGGGCCGGAAATCGTGGTGTCCGGCGCGGACCTGATGGACGGCACCCCGATCTATGATATCAAGCCCTACCTGCCCTACGCGGATTGCTTCCCGGACGCGAAAGGCGGCTTTGCCGCGGGGGAATGGGAGCGGCGCGTCAAGGTGGCGTGTGCGGAGGAATGGATGCGGGTCATTCCAAAGGAGCACCGGCAGGCCGTAGTGGACATTCTCGCCCAGGATCCCCGGCCCTCCTACCAGCATGACCCCGAGCGCGTGTACGGCATGGAATACGCGGGCATGGACATCCGCTTTCAGGTGGAGGGGGATACCTTGACGGTAAAGGAGATCGTCAAAAAGCCGGAAGGAGGGGCGGGATAACTCCATGGCGTCCAATCGAATGAACGCCAGGCGGCAGAGCGTGATGATCGCTTTCTGCGGCATGGCGGCGGGATTATCGGTGGCGATCATGCTGCTGGGCGGGGTGATCCCCGCGGCGGCGTACGCGGTGCCGATGCTTTGCGGGCTTGTGCTGCTGCCGGTCTTATTGGAATTCGGCAGGCGCGCGGCGTGGGCCACGTTTTTTGCCGTGGCGGCGCTGGCGCTGCTGATGGATTTTGATAAGGAGGCGGCGTTCTTCTATCTGTTCATCGGCTATTATCCGATCGTGAAATGGCGGCTGGACAAGATCAGCCCCAAGTGGAAGCGGATCGCGGCGAAGCTTATGCTTTTTACCCTGGCGATCGCGCTCATGTACGCGCTGCTCGCGCTCGTTTTCCCCGTGGCCGCCGCGCTGGAGGAATTCCGGGAAATGGGCGTTATCCTCAGCATCGCTTTCGTGATCGTCTACGACGGGTGCATGCTGCTCTATGACCGGCTGCTCATTGCCGCCCTCCTGCTCTACGCGAACCGCATCCAGCCGAAGCTGAAGCTCCTGCGCCGATCCTGACAGGGCACGAAAAAAGAAACGCGGCCTTCCCTATGCGGAAAACTGCGTTTCTTTTTACTATTACCAGCATGGACTACATAACAGGATTATTTGATGACCTTGAGCGCCTTGCGGTCGATGGTCAGGGCGACGAAGAGCAGGAAGACGAGACCCTTGATGAGCTGCTGGGTGGCGGATTCAAAGCCCAGCATGACCAGGCCGTTGTTGAGCACGGTATACATGAGCGTGCCCACGATGATGTTGGAAAAGCGCACCTTCGCGCCGCCCGTGATGGGCAGGCCGCCCAGCACGAGGGAAATCAAAATCTGGGTCTCCAGCTGATTGCCGGCGGTCGAGGTGATGGAGCCGACCTTGATGACGTTGACGAACGCGGCGAGCCCGGTGAGCGCGCCGGCGGCGACGAAGGCCAGGAATTTGACCCGATTGGTGCGCACGCCGGAAAAGCGCGCGGCGGTTTCGCCGGAGCCGACGGCCTTCACGTCCGTGCCGATCCGCGTGAACTGGAACAGGAAGAAGGCGATCGCGAGCACCGCCAGCGTCACGGTGATCTTGATCCAGTCCTCATCCAGCGCTTTGATGGCGGAGCTGGCGGGCACGGCGGTCTCGGTGGTGAGATACGCGCACACGCCGCGGAAAAGGTACATCGTGCAGATGGTGACGATGAAGCTGGGCAGCTTGAATTTCACATGCACGAACCCGTTGAACGCGCCGATGGCGGCGCCGGTCAGGATACCGCCGAGGATCGCCAGCGGGATGGCGAGCGCCCCCAGACTGTCCAGCCGGGTGCTGATCACGCTGATGACGATGGAGGCGACGCCGAGGGTGGAGCCCTCGGTGAAATCGATGGAGCCGAGCGTCATGATGAAGAATACGCCCGTCGCCACGATGGCGGGATAGTAAACCTGGCTGAGCAGCAGGCGGATGCGCTTGGGCGTGAGGAGCTTGCCGCCGGTGAGGATATTCATGCCCACCACGATCAGCACCAGGCCGAGGAAGGGAAGCAGCGCCTTGAACGTGCTGCCGGTGAAGAATGCGAGAAACCTGGATTGCCTGCGCTCGTTGGATTTCGTGTTTTCCATGTCCTTCGCCTCCTTACACCATCTTCGCGATCAGGTCTTCTTCATTCAATTCCGGGCTGCGCAGGAACTCGCCGTTGATGCGCCCGTCCTTGAGGATGAAGATCCGGTCCGACATGCCCAGCAGCTCGGGGATTTCTTCCGAAATCATGATGATGGATTTGCCCTTTTCCTTGAGCTCCTCCATCAGCGCGTAGATGGCCTGCTTCACCTTGACGTCGATGCCGCGGGTGGGGGAGTCCAGCACCAGGATATCGCTGTTCTTGCCAAGCCAGCGGGCCAATACCACCTTTTGCTTGTTGCCGCCGGACAGGTCGGAAACGAACTGTTTTACGTTCTGCATCTTGGTCTGCATCTGCTTGGCGTGCTGATCGGCAAAGCGCGTCAGCTTCCGGCCATTGAGCAGCCCGTGGCTGGCCAGCTCCTCCAGGGAGGGCAGGGCCACGTTGTTGCGGATGGATTCGTTCAGGATGATGGATTCGTTGTCGCGGTCCTTGGAGGCATAGGCGATGGAATGGCTGATGGCGGTGGGGATATCGTTGATCCGCGTGCCGTCGGCCAGGGCAACCTGGCCTGTCCGATCCCAGGACGCGCCGAAAATGGCTTTGCCGACCTCGTGCATCCCGCATTCGGACAGGCCGCCGAAGCCCAGGATCTCGCCCCTGTGCAGATCAAAGCTGATGCCGTGGATTTCGCCCGGAACAGCCACGTCCCGCACGGACAGGACCACTTCATCCGAAATGGGCGCGCCGTAATCGGTGCGGTAGTAGGCGGAGCCGATTTCGCGGCCGACCATGAGGCGCTTGAGATCGTCCTCGGTGACATCGCCGGAGCGGACCGTATCGATGTACTCGCCGTCGCGCAGCACCGAAACGGTATCGGCGTGCGAAAGCACCTCGCCCAGGTCGTGGCTGATAAAGATGACCGAGCGCCCGTCCGCGCGGACGGCGTCCATGATCTTGTACAATTCCAGGCGGCCGTTCTGGCTCAGGGCCGTGGTGGTCTCGTCGATCACCAGGATCTTGGGCTTCATGTAGGTGCCCTTGACGATCTCGATGAGCTTGCGGTCTTCAAAGTTATATTGATCGATCATTGACGCCGCCTTGATGCGGCCGAAGCCGTACTGATCCAGCAGGCGCTGCGCCTCGCGGTTCATGGCGCGGGAATTTTTGACGCCGTGGCTCACGAAGGGATCTTCGTGGCCCAGAAAAATGTTTTCCGCCACCGTCAGGCCCGACAGCGTGCCCATCTCCTGCACGATGATGGAAATGCCGGCGTTGTTCGCTTCCACCTGGTTGCGGATGCGAAGCTTCTGCCCTTCGAGCGTGAATTCGCCGGCGCCGATGGTGTATATGCCGCACAGCATCTGGCAGAAGGTGCTTTTGCCGGAGCCGTTCTCGCCGATCAGGGCGCGGATCTCGCCCGCGTCGACGGTGAGCGATACGTCGTTGACGGCGTGGGTCATGCCGAAGCGTTTGTCGATATGGCTGGCGACGAGCAGCGTTTTCTTTTCCTTGGCGCCGCCTTTGGCGAGCTGCACTTGGTTTTTCATGGTCCGCACCTCACTTTACCACGCTGCCCTTGCCGCCGCGGGCGGTCATGGCAACGATCACGAGCAGCGCGGCGCCGGTGACCACGTTTTGGATGGTGGTGGGCGCGCCCAGGGCGACAAAGCCGTTGAAAATCAGGGCGATGATGAATTCACCCACCACGATGGCGGTGATGGGCATGCCGTATTTGCGGAAGGCCACGCCAAAGAACGTGCCCATGAGCGGCGTAAAGTTGCGGCTCATGGTGCTCATGCCGGTCAGGGCCGTCATGGTGGTGCCGTAGGAAACCGTCAGGATCGCCATGATGCCCACGAAGAAATGCAGCAGCACAAAGCCGATCAGCTTATACTTTTTCACGTTCACGCCCATGTTCTTTGCCGTGAATTCGTTGCTGCCGATGGCGTTGCAGTAGGTGCCGATCTTGGTATAGTTGAGGATAAAATACATGAGCGAGAAAGCCAGCAGCGCCAGGATGATATTGCCCGGCGCGCCGCTGAAAAAGCGCAGGCTCTCGTCCAGCGTCTGCTTGACGCCCCCCGCCGCGAACACGGCCACGCTTTCAAAAATCAGCATCAGGCCGACCGTTACGATCATGGAGGGGACGTTCAGGCGGTTGTAAAGAAAACCGATCAGCAGGCCGATCAGCGTCCCGCAGCCGAGGCAGCCGAGCACGAAGCCCGCGTAGCCGAACTGCTTGGACAGGATCACGCCCACGATCGAGGAAAGCACGATGTTAGCGCCGACGGCAAAATCGAACAGGCCCATGACCACGATGAAGTACAGGCCGCAGCCGCCCACGGAATAGATGATGGAGCTTTGCAGGTAGGAATACAGGTTGGCAAGGGAACCGAAGTTGCCGGGGGTCAGGATCTTGAATACCGCGTAAAAAAACAGCAGCATGGCCGCAAGCAGGATAAAGCCATAATACCTGCTGCCCTTTACCTTTTCCAGTTTCTGGGTCATAAATTCGCTTCCTCTTCTTTCGGCTTCCTGCTTGGTGCAGCGCGCCTTGGTCGATGTGAAGGAGCATCCAAAGCCCGGGAAAGGGGCTCCGCCGCGCCTGGCGGCTGCCCGCTTTCCCGGGAAGCGCGGGGGATTATTTGGCGTGACGGGCAACCACGTCTTCAACGGACAGGGCGCCGCAGGCGGCGGCCAGTTCGTCGTAGGGCAGGGCGGCCAGGTTCACGATTTCATCGGTGTAGTAGGGCAGTTCAGTGCCGGTGAAGTAGAGGGCATAGTTGGCATAGTCTTCGGGGGAAGCGACGAACATGTAGGGGAACACCATGTCATAGAAGCCTTCGGTGGAGGTTTCATAGTTGCCCTTGATGGCGTTGTAAACCATGAGGAAGGCGAAGAACGGGTCGGCATAGTGGCCGCCGGATTCGGCCGCCATCGCGCCGGTTTCGAGCTTCACATCCAGGTCGGGCAGGAAGTCCGTGGACACGACGGCGATCTTGCCGGTCAGGCCCTTGGCTTCGATGCCGGCGATCGCGCCCAGCAGCGTGTCGCCGCCGCCGCCCGCAACGATCAAAGCGTCGATGTCGGGATTCGCATCGATGATGGCTTCAGCGGCCTGGCGGCCGGTGTCGGTGGTGGTGCGGCCGTACTGGGGCTCCAGCATGACGATCTGATCATCGGGATGCGCGGCGTTCCATTCTTCAACGCCGGCCTTATAGCCGTTCCAGCGGCCCAGGAACGTGGCGTCGCCGGGTTCCCAGCCTTCTAGGCCGATCTTGCGGCAGCCCTTTTCGCCCAGGATGGTGACCAGGGTCTTGCCGTTGTCGAATTCGGATTCATGCACGGCGCCCACATAATACTTGGAAGCGCAGGCCTGAGCGTATTCGTCGGGGTTGGCTTCGGGGTCGATCACGCGGAAGAACTGCGCAACGTACACTTCGTTTTCATCGCAGGTCTTGATGACGGAACCCATTTCAGCGGAAGCGGAGTTGCAAATGATGATACCGTCGCAGTCGGCCAGGGCCAGGGTCTCGGCGGAAGCGGTCACCTGCTCGGAGATGTGGGCCTGGTCCACCCACTGGGTTTCAACGCCCAGGGCGGCGGCGGCGGCGTCAATGATACGCTTGCATTCGCTGCCCAGGGTGTCGGTGGAGCTCCAGATGGAGATGCCGATCTTGATCTTGTCTTCGGCATGCACGGTCACGACCAGGCTCAGTACCATAACCAGGGCCAGAAACAGCGCGACAAATCTCTTCATGGTATGATCCTCCTTGTTTTTTGACGCTGGGGATGCTTGATCCGGCGGCAGGCGCACCGCCCGAGCATCGGGCCATATGTCTTTTGCATAAGTATATCAGTTTTTGGCATCATCCGTCAACGGTTCTGAAAAGAAAAACGCGGACTGTGCGCATGGACACAGCCCGCCGGGATCGGTCGGCCGATCAGACGGTTTCAACGTGTACGCCAAGCTTTTTCAGGCGGGAAAGGAATTCGGCGTCGGTGCCGGTATCGGTCAGGATCAGGCCGGCTTCTTTGAGGTCGCAGATCCGGGCGAGGGCAACGCGGCCGAATTTGCTGTAATCGGCCGCGATGACGCTGTGGGTGGCGGCTTTGAGCATCAGGCGCTTGACGCCCACCTCCGTGAAATTGGCGTTGGTCGCGCCGCCGGTCAGGTCGATTCCGTCCACGCCGATGAAGGCAAGATCCACATGCGTATCCCGGATAAAGTTTTCGGTGACGGTGCCTACCAGCTCCTGCCTGCCCTGGCGGCGGGTGCCGCCGGTGACGATCAGGGTGCTGGATGGATGGATGGGCGTTTGGTAGGCGATGTAGAGGTCGTTGGTGATGATGGTCAGGTTTTTATGGTTGCTGAGCGCCTGGGCGATAAAGAAGGTGGTGGTCCCGGAATCGATCAGGACGGTGTTGCCCTCCTGCACCATCTGGGCGGCCCTGTCCGCGATTCTGTGCTTTTCCTCCAGCATCAGGCCGATCTTTTCGGAATACATGGATTCGTAGGCCGTGCTTCTGTCCACCTTGATCGCGCCGCCGTGGGTCCTTTTCAGGGCGCCCTGCTGGTCCAGATCGTCCAGGTCCCGGCGAACGGTCGCTTCCGATACATGAAACCTTTCCGCCAGCTCATGGATCTGCGCGCTGGTGTTGGCTTCGATGTATTCCATCATTTTTTTCTGTCTTTCAGCCGGGATATATGTATTTTTCTCCATCGGGTCGCACCTCCGCACGATGTATAAAAGGTGTTCCGGTCAGTCCATCCGTCCGCCTCCATCATACAATATTTTCTTCTTTTTGTAAAGTGCCGCGTTGGCAATGATTGCCAAATCTGGGTGCAGGCAGATAATTCTGTCAGAAATGGACAGATAGATTGCGCGATCCTGCCTTGTTTTGCGGCAAAATGATGGATTTTGGCCATATGGAAAAGCGGCGATCCAAGGAAGAGCAGGGAACGGGAGAAACGAAAAACGCGGGCTTCCGTTGCGAAGCCCGCGCGCTGCGGCGGTTTTACAGTTTGGCGATCAGCCGGGTGATCAGCGCGGCGAATTCGCCCCGCATCTGCCGGCCCATTTCCATGACCTCCTGATGATTGATGGGCTCCCGAAGGATGCCGGCGGCCATATTGGTGATGCAGCTGAGGGCTGCCACCTTGATGCCGGCGTGAACGGCGGCGATGGTTTCCGGCACGGTGGACATGCCCACGGCGTCCGCGCCCAGAATGCGCGCCATGCGCACCTCGGAGGGGGTTTCGTAGGTCGGCCCGTTCATCCAGCAGTACACGCCCCGGCGCAGGTCGATGTCCAATTCGCGGGCGGCCTGCATGGCCAGTTCGCGCAGGCCCCTGTCAAACGCTTCGGTCATGTCCGGGAAGCGGGGGCCGAAGGCGTCCAGGTTGGGGCCGATCAGGGGATTCTTGCCGGACAGATTGATGAAATCGGAGATCAGCATCAGGATGCCGGCCCGGTAGTCATAATTCACGCCGCCGGCGGCGTTGGTCAGGATCAGGTTCTTGACCCCCAGGCGCTTCATCACCCGGACGGGCATCACCACGTCCTCCATGGGATGGCCCTCGTAGCTGTGGAAACGCCCGCTCATGAGCAGCACCCGCTTGCCCGCCAGATTGCCCAGGATGAATTTGCCCGCGTGGCCGGGCACGGTGGCGTGGGGGAAGCCGGGGATGTCCGCATAGGAGAGCTCTTTTTTATCGGTCAGGTCGTTGCCGAAATCCCCCAGGCCGCTGCCCAGCACGATCGCGGTATCCGCCCGGCCCAGCGCTTCCTCCACCGCGTCCGCGGCGCGCTGGATCCGGCGCATCTCCTCCTCGCATCCCGCTTCGATCTCGCGCAGGTACGAGACCGCGCCGAAGCGCTCGGGCAGGCCGAAATAATCGGCGATGGTGGCGGCGGTGTCCGCGAAGGTTTCGCGGGTGCCGATGGGATGCTGGCCCACCATGCCCTTTTTCCACAGCAGCAGCGGCACGTATTCCCGCGTATGGTCGGTGCCCGTATAGGCGGGATCGCACCCGTGATCGGCGGTGATGATGAGCAGATCGTCCTTCCCCATCAGATCCTGGATCTCGGGCAGGCGCGCGTCGAAGTATTCCAGCGCTTTGCCGTAGCCCGCCACGTCCCTGCGGTGGCCGTAAACCGAGTCAAAATCCACTAAGTTGACAAAGAGCAGGCCGTTAAAATCCTTTTTCATGTATTCGATCGCGGCGTCGATGCAGGCGGGGTTCCCGGCGGCGTGGTTGCTGCCGGTCAGGCCCTGGTGGGCGAAGATGTCCTCGATCTTGCCTACGCCCAGGGTTTCAAAGCCCGCTTCCTTCATCACGTCCAGGATGGTCGGGGAAATGGGCGTCAGGGAGAAGTCCCGCCGCCGTCCGGTGCGCTGGAAATGCCCCTTGCCCGTGCCGACGAACGGGCGCGCGATCACGCGGCCGACGCCGTGCTTTCCCTGCAATTGCGCCCGGGCGGTTTCGCACATTTCATACAGCTTTTCCACGGGATACACGTCCTCGTGGCAGGCGATCTGGAACACGCTGTCCCCGGAGGTGTACACGATGGGATAGCCCGTTTTCATGTGCTCCTCGCCCAATTCGTCCAGGATGGCGGTGCCGGACGCGGGCTTATTGCCCAGGGTCTTGGTGCCGATGGCCGCCTCAAACGCGTCCATCACTTCCTTGGGGAAGCCGTCCGGATAGAGCGGGAAGGGCTGCTTCACGGTGACGCCCGCCATTTCCCAGTGGCCGGTGGTGGTATCCTTGCCCGCGGATCTTTCCATGGCCCGGCCATACGCGCCCGCGCCGTAAACGGGCGTCAGATGGACGTTCGGCAGGCTGCCCAGGCCCATGGACAGCAGGTTGGGGATGTTCAGGTTCATTCTCTCTGCGATGTGGCCGACGGTGTTGGCCCCTTCGTCGCCAAAGTCCGCCGCGTCGGGCAGGTATCCCACGCCCACGCTGTCCAGTACGATCCAGATGACGCGCTTCATGATGGTTTCCTCCTGTTCTCACTCGTTTATAGGAAATGTGCTGTTTTTTCCTTGTTCTCTTGATTGAATACGTGCAATTCCGCATGAATGACGGAATGCTTTTCATCCGTTTTGTCTTTAGAAAACGTGCAAGTCCATTCCAATTTTTCTATTGCTTTGAACGCGTATTTTTACGAAACCTCATAGATCAAAACCATCGCTGATACGAAACCGTTCATTTGTTTACAGTCACCGCGCGATAAACAGGCCGTATTCCTTGGGGATATGGAGCGCGCCGTTCACCGCGCTGCGCCGGAGCACATGAAGGATCGTTTCCCGGGGCAGGCTGGAAAAATCCGCCATGCCGGTCAGGGAAAGGATATAGTCCGCCATGTCATCAAGGTTCGTCACGATCAGGGAATCCGGGTACATGAGTTTTTCCGCCGTGTCAAAATGCCGAAGCAGGATGCTTTCGCCGTTTTGCAGGGTGAAGCAGGTATTCATCCGGTTTTCGACGCCGTACGCCCGGAACAGATCGCAAAGGTATTTCGTGACGCCGTTTTCGCCGTAGGTGGCGCAGTAAAACGCGCCGCCGGGCCGAAGCACGCGCCGGACCTGACGAAGGCCCTTTTCGATATCGGGCACGTGATAGAGCATCATGTTGGCGATCACCGCGTCAAAGGAATCGTCCGGATACGGGATATCCTGGATATCGATTTCCTCAAAAGCGACGCCGCCGACGCCGCTTAGGGTTTCCCGGGCTTTGGAAAGCATGCCCGATGAAAAATCGGAAAGCACAAACTGGGCGCATTTTCGGATCGTTTCTTCCCTGCCGCGCCACATTTCGCCCGTGCCGCAGCCCAGCTCCAATACCCGCGCGCCTTCCGCAAGCCTGTAATGCGAGAAGATCCAATTGCCGAACCCCGTTTTGTTGGTGGAATACAGGCTGTGAATGGAAATACGGGTCGACAGCTTGTCCGCGTTCTGATACTGCGCCTTCACGGCGGTTTGGCCGTTCCATTCGCCCATGGCATTCTCCTTCACAGCACCCTGTTCTTTACGCCCTGAAAATAATCGCGCAGCGCTTCCCGATAGTCCTCGGAAGGCAGAATGGGCAATTCTTCCCTTTTGAAAAAACGCAGCTCGAGCGATTCCTCGTCGATCCTCGGCTCCCCGGAAAGGATGCTGGCCTTGTATACGGCGCAGACCACGTGGGCTTTGTCCCCGTTGGGCCACTGGGCATGGCGGTTATGGTACACGCCCACCAGATAATCCAGCTTCACGTCCAGGCCGGTTTCTTCCCGCGCTTCGCGAATCGCCGTTTCTTCAAAGGTTTCGTCCAATTCCATCAGACCGCCCACCAGGCTCCAATTGCCGTTGTCGCTGCGGCGCTGCAAAAGGATCTGATCGCCCCTGGTGATAATCGCGCCGGCGGCGGTCAAAATGATTTTCCTGTGTCCCAGCAAAGGCCGGATCTCCTTGATATAGTCCATTTGCGCCTCCTTACGGAACCAGGGGATCGCCGTCCGCGTCCGTGTTTTCTTCCTCCGGGGGCTTAGGCAGTTCCTCCAGGGAGGACAGGCCGAAATGGGAAAGGAATTGGTCCGTGGTGCCGTAGAGGATCGGGCGGCCCAGGGCTTCCTTGCGGCCGACCTCCCGAATGAGGCCCTTGTTGACCAGGCTCTGCACCGAATAATCGCACTTGACGCCGCGCACGGCCTCGATTTCCAGGCGGGTGACCGGCTGGCGGTAGGCAACCACGGCCAGCGTTTCCAGCGCGGACTGGGACAGGCTTTGCTTCTGGATCGGCTGCAAAAGCCTTTCCACATACGGCGCGTATTCGGCGCGGGTGGACAATTGGATGTGCTCGCCGAAGCGCTTTAAGCAGATGCCCCGGCGGTGAAAGCGGTAATCGCTGTCCAGGGCGTCGATGGCAAGGCGGGTTTCATCCTCCGTCGCTTCCAGCGCCTTTTGCAGCTCCTTCACTTCCACCGGCTCGCCCGCCACAAACAGGATGGCCTCGATCACGCAGGCCATTTCAGACGTATCCATCGATTTCCAAATCCCCTTCCGCGTTTTCCCCGCTCCTGGGCTCCAGGATCATTTCGCCAAAGACGCCGTCCTGACGGACCGCCGCCCTGCCAAGGCGCAATAGCTCCAGCAGCGCCAGGAACAGGGTGACCACCTCATCCCGGCTGGGCGAGGGGGAAAACAGCGCTTCAAATTTGACCGGGCCGTTTTTGAGGCGCTTCAAAATGTGCGCGGAACAGCGCTGCACGGTGTATTCGTCCCGCACGATGCGGCGCGCGGCGCGCGCGGTTTCCTCGTCCTCCTCGGGCACCCGCGCCATCACCCGCGCGAAGGCGGCGATCAGGCCGTCCATGGTGAGGCCCGTCAATTCCAGCGTGGGCGGCGGAAGCGGGTATTCCTCCGGCAGCTTTTCGTACATCCGCGCGGCGGCTTTTTCAAAGCCCTGCATGTCCTGGGCGATCTGCTTGAAGCGCCGGTATTCCTCCAATTGGCGGATCAGGGCCTCTTCCGGGTCTTCCTCCTCCTGGGTTTTCGGCTTGGGAAGCAGGGAGCGGCTCTTGATTTCCAGGAGCGTCGCGGCCATGGAAATAAAGGCGCTGGCGTCGTCCATATCCAGGTCCGGGGCGCTTTGGACGGATTGGATGTACTGGTCCGTCACCTCGGAAACGAAGATGTCCCGGATGTTGATTTTCGCCTTGCCGATCAAAAAGAGCAGCATGTCCAGCGGCCCGTCAAAATCTTTCAGATGCAGCGTCAGCGCCATACGTCACCCCAATCCCGCCACGGCGAGGATCGCTTTTTGCACGTTCTCGTAAATGAATTCGATCGCTGTGCCGATGCCGAGCGAAAAGTAATCCGGCAGGCCCGTAAAGCGCGGGATGAAGATAAAAGCCATCAGGCCGAGGGAAATGTACTGCACCACTCTGGCGGATAAGTGCAGCTTGCCCCGCAGGAAAATGTCGTTCACCACATGATAGCCGTCCAGCGGCGGGATGGGAAGCAGATTGAACAGCGCAAGGCCCAGGTTCAAAAGCGTGAAGGTTTTGAGGAACGTAAGCACATACGCGAGCCAAGGGACGCGCAGATAGCTCGAAAAATATTCAACGACCGGAACGCTGTCGTGCGTCGCGTCGGAATACATGTATTCATAGAGGCTGATGAAGTATTTCCGCGAGCGAAGGAGCGTCCAGAGCTCGGGCTTCCACATGAGCTCGTTGACGGCGACGATCAGGATCATGGAAAGCAGGAACAGGCAGAAATTCATCACCACGCCCGCGATGCTCACCAGCAGATCGTCCCGTCGGAATTTGCGGAAATTCCGGGGATTGACCGGCACCGGCTTGGCCCAGCCGAAGCCGAAGAGCAGCATGAAGACCGTCCCGATGGGGTCCAGGTGGCGCAGCGGATTAAAGCTGAGCCGCCCCATCATCTGCGCCGTCGGGTCGCCGCAGCGCAGGGCCACATACCCGTGCGCGAGCTCATGCAGCGTCAGGGCGATCAAAATCGCGGGGATGCGATATAAAAGATAAATGATCGTGCCCTGGGGATCGGACTGCAATCCGGAAAGAATGCCCAAAATTCATTTCTCCTTTCCCGGTTCAAAACCGCTTTCATTATAACCGAAAGCGCCCAAAAACACAAGCAGGGCCGCATGGATCCGGCCCTGAAGAAATTTTTATGCGGAGGCGCCGCGCCGGGTGAGGCGGGATGCCAGGACGCCCGCCTCGTACAGCAGGCACAGCGGCACGCCGAGCGCCACCTGGCTTACGATGTCGGGCGGCGTCAGGACGGCGGCCAGCACGAAGACGCCCAGGATCACGTACTTTCGCTTGGAGGCGAGCATTTTGGCGTCGGTCAGCCCGGCCTTGGCGGTCAGATACAGCGCAAGGGGCAGTTGAAACGCGGCGCCAAAGGGCACGATGAAGCCGAAGAGAAACGCGACGTACTGATCCAGCGAGAGCATCGGCGTCGCCAGCCCTTCCCCCTGCACGAGGAAAAAATCCAGCGCCAGGCTGTACACCGCGAAATAGCAGAAGGATACGCCCAGCAAAAACAGGGCGACCATGATGAAAAAAACCGCCCGAAACGCCTTTTTTTCCCGGGGATACAAGGCCGGCCGAACAAAGCCCCAGACCTGCCAGATCACAATCGGGCTCGCCGCGATCACGGCTGCGATCAGGGCCACCTTCACTTTGGTGGTCACGGCCTCGGACAGGGCGGTGTAGATCACCTCGATCCCGCGCGCCGAAATCGGGCCGGTAATGAAGTCCATCAGGGGATTGATCGCCAGGAAAAAAATCAGCATGAAGGCGGCGGCGACCGCGATCAGGGAAATCAAGAGCACCCTGCGCAGCGCGAGCAGATGGGAAAGGAGCGGCGCGCGCTGCCCGCCTCCCGCTTGTCCGTTTTCGCTCATGCTTTCTCCTGATCGTCAGGCGGATCTTTTTTTTCGGCCGTATCGTCCTTTACTTCGTTTTTGAAATCCTTGATGCTCTTGCCCAGGGCTTTGCCGACGCCCGCCAGCTTGCCGCCGCCGAACAGCACCAGCGCCAGCACGAGGATCAGCAGGATCTCCCACGTTCCAAGATGCATGTTCATTCCTCCCGCTTGATGTTGTCAAAGGTTTGCTTTGCTTTTTTCAGTTCGCCGGAAACATCCGCCTGCCGGACGGCGCCTTCAAAATCCCCGCGCACCTGCGCGGCCTGGGACGCCAGCTCATTCCAGCCGGATTCTTCCTTCAATTGGCGGATCAGCCTTTTTAAGCGTTTCGCCGCGCGGCCGAGAAAGCGGGCCACCTTGGGCAGATCCTTCGGGCCGACGATCACATAGGCGATGAGCAGCACCACCATGAATTCCCCAAACCCGATGTTCATAACGCCCAGGCCCCCTTTTTGCAGATTTATTATAATGCATCTTTCCATCCATTTCAAGCGCCTGCGCGCCTTGAACAAAGGGAAGATTTGGGATTGCTTTTTCCGTTCATCTGTAATATAATGGAATTCAGAAATAGATATCTTGAAAACCCGCTTCCCTCCCCATCCCCATCGAAAGGAGATACACCATGAAACGGCTGAAAAAGGAGCAAAACGCGCCTCTCCCTCCATCCGATAACGAACAGGGGGTCCTGATATCGCGGCGGGATTTCCTCAAAGGCACCGCGGGCTTTGTGCTGCTGTGCGGCGTCGGCTTTGGCGCGCGCGGCCTGATCGGCGCGTTATCAAGTGAAAAAGACCCGATAGGCCCGCAGCTTGTGGACGAGCTGAGCATTATCCGGGAAGCGTCCGGCGGCGCGCGGGTAACGGCGGCGGGCTTGACCTGCTTTACGGTAAACGAAACGGGGGAAAGGCTGCTGCAGCTGGCGGACGGCCGCCATACGCTGGAGGACATCATCGCAAAGAGCGGCCTGTCCTCCCAAGCCGAGTCCGTTGCGGATTTCTTCCTCACCCTTGGCCGGGCGGGCTATCTGACAGCCAGGCTGGAGGTGAACAAAGTTGCCGTCCAAGTGTGAACTGTTTGTGGTGCGGGATGAAAAAGGCCCCATCTTATACGCGCCGCTCAAGCATCTGTCCGCCCGGCTGAACGAATCGGCCATTGCCGCCGTCAGCCGCAGGCTGTACGGGAAGCCCCTGAGCGAAGAAGACAGGGACTGCCTTCGCCTCCTGGAGGAATGCGGCTTCTTTGAAGAGACGGAGCTGCCCGTCAACCAGGTCCAAGCCCCCGTGCAGGTGACCCTGTTCCCGACAGACGGGTGCAACCTGCGCTGCCGCTACTGCTACGCGGGCGCGGAAAAACGGCGCCACGTGATGCCCCTGGAGGTCGGCAAGGCCGCGATCGACCTGGTGGCGGACAACGCGAAAAAATTGAATTACTCCGATTTTGTGGTGAGCTTTCACGGCAACGGCGAGCCGTTTTTCGCCTTTTCCCTGGTGCAGGACCTGTGCCGGTACGCCCATGAGGCGGGGGAGAGGGTGGGGATCAAGCCAAAGCTTTCCGCCGCGACCAACGGCGTCATGAACGACGAGCAATTGGATTGGCTGATCGCCTGGTTTGAAAGCGCGAACATTTCCTTCGACGGCACGGAGGAACTGCAAAATCGGCAGCGGCCCATGGCGGACGGAAGCGGCAGCTTCCCCTATGTGCACAAAACGCTCAAGCGCCTGAACGACGCCGGGAAAAGCTTCGGCATCCGCTCCACCCTGACCGCGTCGAGCGTGGAGGAATTGCCGAAGATCGCCGCCTTCGTGCTGGAAAACTACCCGCGCTGCAGCACCCTGCACGTGGAGCCCGCGTGGGAGGCGGGCAGATCGCTCGTCACCGGGGAACGTACGCCCGAGGCGGAATCGTTCATCCAAAAGTTCATCGAGGCGGAAGAGCTGCTTCAGGGAAAAATACGCCTGGTTTTTTCAGCGGCAAGGGCCGAAAACATCAGCCTGGCTTTCTGCGCCGTCTGCCGCGATTCGTTCGTGGTCACGTCGGAAGGGCTTGTCACCTCTTGCTACGAGATCTGCGAAATGAGCGATCCCCGCGCCTGCCGCTATGTGTACGGCGCGTACAGCCCCGAGGAAAAGCGCTTCGTGCTGGACGATGAAAAGCGGGCCGACCTCCACCGCCTGACGGTGGACAACATGCCCGGCTGCAGGGACTGCTTCTGTAAATACCATTGCAGCGGCGACTGCGCCGCAAAGCTCCTGGGCCTGAACCCACCGGAAAAGCACGCGGGCAGCGTCCGCTGCCAGATCACCCGCGCGCTGACGCTGCGACAGATCCAAGCGTCACTCAGCAAAGAACCACTCAATGAGGAGGAAAACAACCATGCCTGACGATCGCCTTACATCCGCCGACGCCGAAAAGAAGCTGCCCAAGCCGGAAGTGTACATCGTGCGAAATGGCGAGGCTGTATTCAAGCCCGGTATGAAGACCTGGTTCGTGGAAAGCAAAGAGAGCAACGGCGCGGACAGCTCCGGCGTCGTGCATGGCCAGACGGGGGTCGTGGTGGGCGGCACGGTCTGCACCTGCGACAAGGTCAGGATCTGTACCTGCGAGGTCACCTGCTCCTGCCAGAAAACCTGCTCCTGCCAGTCCACCTGTTCCTGCCAATCCGTGGGCCGCACCTATTGCTCCTGCGACCCGTATTGCTCCTGCTACCCGGTGCATTGAGGAGGCCAACATGAAAAGAAAACTGTGCCGCGCGCTTTCCGCGCTTTTGATCGCCTGCCTGTGCCTGGGCCTTTTGCCGCCTGCGCTGGCGGACGGCAAACCCCTCCCCGTGGATACGAGCAGCTATCCGACCACCATCGATGTCCGCATAACGGGCACCACCGCGTTTGAGCGCGCGAACGAATGCTATCTGGCGGGCGATTACCTGAATGCGGAGAGCTATTACATGTTCGCCCTCAAGCGGATCAGCAGCTCCAAACGCTATACCAAGGGCGACGTATGCAACAACCTGGTGCTTACCTACCTGCAGCTGGGGCAGAACGACGAGGCCTATGCCCTCTGCCGCTACATGCTGGAGGAGGGCCTGGCGAAAACGGACAGGGACGCTTACGGCTACATGCTGAATATGCTGGTCTGCGCCCACGCGAAGGGCATCACGGCGGCGGAGGAATTAAAATACGCCGTGGAAAACGATCTCTTTTCCTTTTCCAAGCTGAACAGCCTTTCCGAAGAAAAGCCCGGCATGTACAGGAAGCTGCTGGTCGCCATGATCTACAATGCGGTCTATATCGACATGGAAGGCGGCGCGGCGGACGGCGCCGCGTCCTACGCCTTTTATCCGATCGAGCTGGTTGACGGTTTGGTGAACGCGGATATCATGGAAGACATCGGCGCGATCCTGGACGAAGACGGCGGGGAGATCAGCGATGCGGAGCGGAACATGGCCGACGAAATGATGAGCAGGAGAGATTATTTGGAATTCCTTTACGACCTGCTGAATACGATCGACGAAGCCAACAGCGAAATCTACGATACCTATGACCCGGATATTTCGGCATTGAAAAAATACCTGAGCGCCCTGATGGAGAAAAACTGATGGCAGGGCTGCGCGTTGCGCTCGTCCGCCCGCGGTGCGATTGCCCGGACCCGGAGTTTCAGGAGCCGCTTGGGGCGGAGGCGATCTGCGGATATCTGCGCGAAAAAAACATACGCTGCGAAGTATTTGACCGGCTGCTGGGCGTCACGGCAAGCGACATCGACGCCTTCCAGCCGGACTTTATCGGTTTTTCCCTGATGACGAACGCGGACGTGCCGGACGCGCTGCGGCTGAGGCAGATCCTTGGGCGGGGCGGCCGCCGCTTTTTTGCGGGCGGGCTGTTCGTGACCACGTGCCCCGAACAGGCGCGGGCGCTCTTTCCCGCGGACACCGCGCTGATTTCCGGGGAAGGAGAAGGCCCGGTCTTGGAGCTTGTGACGGCGGGCCGGCCGCTGGGCCGTTTGTTTCCCTCGCCCGACGAATGGGCCTTTGCCAGCCGGGACCGTCTGGACGAATACCTTGCCCGCGGCGGCGTCATCAACATCCGCGCTTCCCGGGGCTGCCGGGGCGCGTGCGCTTTTTGCACCACCCCCCGCGCGGGCCGTCCGATGCGCCATCAAACGCGCAGCGTTGAAAAGATCGCCGATGAAATGCAGCGTCTGATCCAGGCGGGGCATCCGGCGGTCTTTAACTTTACGGACGATATGTTCGGCGATCATACGCGGATCGAAGCGCTGGAAAGAACCCTTTCGGAAAGAAACCTCCGGGCGGCGTTCACCCTGGAAATGCGCGCGCAGGAAGTGGCGAAAACGCCTGTGGATCTGTGGCCGGCGCTTCACGCGGGCGGGCTGTGCCGCGTGTTCACGGGCCTTGAAAGCCTGAATCCAGATACGCTGGCCGCCTGGAACAAAACGGTGCCCATCCCGGAATTAAAGGACGCGCTGAAAGTCCTTCGCGCGTGCGGCATCGCCTGCGAGGTGGGCTACATCCTTTGGCATCAGGAAACGACGCCCCAGAGCGCGTGGGAGGAAGCCGAGGCGCTGCATGAGCTCTCCTTGCTTTCCCCCAAATCGGCGCTGTCCCGGCTGGTATTGTATCCGGGCAGCCTGCTGCATGCCCGCATGCAGGCGGATGGGGTGGCGCTTTGCCCGCTGGGGCCCGGCGCGCAAAGACAGTTTCGCCGCTGGGAAGCGCTGCTCATGGAGCTGAGGCAGCTGTGGTACAGCGCGTCGTGCGTGCATCCCAAAATGGTGTGCGACGCGTTTTTATCCGCCGCGTGCGTCGGGCCGCTGCGCGCGCTGGAGGCCTGCCTGGAAAGGATCCGGGATCTTACGTACCAAACCCTCCGCGAGGATCGGGAACCGGATGAGACAGAATTACAAACGATACGGGGTGAGCTGCTTGCGCTTCACAGTGCCGCTGCAGGACGCCGGTGAGGTCGCGGTCCTGAAAAATCACGGGGCGGACGAGCTTTACTGCGGTTATCTGGACGATACGCTGCGCGCTTTGTACGGCGGCGACGCCACCTTGAGCCGGCGGCAGGGCCAGGCCAACGTATCCAGCCCCGAAGCGCTCAAAGCGCTGGCTCTGGAGGCCCGGCGCGCCGGCATCCCGGTGCATCTGGCCCTGAACGCCCGCGTGACGGCGGAGCAAATGCCGCATTTGATCCGGATCGCGAACATGTGGGCGGACTTTGGCGGCGACGGCGTCATCCTCCAGGACCCGGAGCTGCTGCGCCGCCTGCGCGCGATCCCGACGCTGCAGTTTACAGTCTCCCTCCTGGCCGTTACGGTGAATCAAAGCGGGGCGGCCTTTTGGCGCTCCCTCGGCGCGGACCGCATCGTGCTGCCGCGCTTCCTTTCGCCCGGCGACATCCGCGCCATCACGGCCGCCGTGCCGCAGCTTACCTACGAAGCCATGGTGATGGGCGACCAATGCCTGTTCGTGGACGGCTTCTGCCGCTCCGTGCACGCGGAGAACTTTGCGCCTGCCGCGCCGGGGGAGACGCCTTCGCGCGTTGTTTGCACCTACCATACCTCGGGAAACGCGTATCACCTCTGCCGCGATTATGCCGAGCCCCGGCCGGACCCCTGCGCCGCCTGCCTGCTTTCCGAGCTGGCCGATAGCGGCGTTTCGATCGGCAAGCTCGGCGGGCGGGGCATGCCGCTGGAAATGCGGCTGCGCTGGCTTGATTTTTTACGGGAAGCGCTGCGCTCCCCGTCTCCCGCGCGGTATCGGGAATCGTTCGGGCATGATTGTAACTGCTATTATCCGGGAAGGGAGGACGCGCAATGAAGGCGGAACCAATGCGGATCGCCCTGGGCCATCCTTCCTGCCCCGGCGTCCTGCGCGGGCTTGCCGCCCAAATGCGCGCCCTAAAAGCGGATCAGCCGCTTCGCCTGACGCTGCCGCCGGTCACGCCGACGCTGGATAAGGATGTGGATGAGATCCTGCGTATCGCGCAGGCGTTTTCGGACGTGGAAATTGCCGCCAACGACTGGGGAACGCTCGCGCGGCTGTCCGAATGGAAAAAGACGCGCGCTCCGAAGCTTACGCTGATCCTGGGCGTATTGCTCAGCGCCCAGGATACGGACCCGGTGCTCGATACGTTCTTGTCGCCGCAGCCGGAAAACGCCGTCCGCGCCGGGCAGGAGGCCGTGACGCTGCGTTGGGCGCCGCCGCCGGAAGCGCTCCGGCAGCATTGGGCGACGCCGTCCGCGTTTCATTGGACGCCGCTGCTCAGGGAAATGGGCGTGGACGCCGTCGAGCTGGGACTCCAGCCGCTTCCGCTTACGGACGCAGATGGTCGAATGCCCATCCGGGCTTATCCCTTCGGCGTGCTCAGCGTGATGCCCTGCCGGGGCAATTGCGCGCTTTGCGGCGGGCCGGACGCCGTACGCGCCGGACGCAGGCTGTTTTTCGACCGGAATCTGCTGCTTTGGGAAGAGGCTGACCAACGCTGAAAGGAAGGCTCACATGCCGTTTGAAATCATCCGAAACGATATTACCGCCATGCGGGTGGACGCCATCGTGAACGCCGCGAACAAATCGCTGCTGGGCGGCGGCGGGGTGGACGGGGCGATCCATCGGGCGGCGGGGCCAGCGCTTCTGGCGGAGTGCCGCACCCTTTGCAGCTGCGAAACCGGTCAGGCCAAGATCACGAAGGGCTATCGCCTGCCCGCGAAATACGTGATCCATACGGTGGGCCCGATCTGGCATGGGGGAGAATACGGGGAAAAAGCGCTGCTGGACGCCTGCTATCGAAACGCGCTTGCCCTCGCGCTGGAATACGGCTGCGAAACGGTCGCCTTTCCCTTGATTTCCGCGGGCGCGTACGGCTATCCCAAGGATCAGGCCATGGCCGTTGCCGTGGAAGCGATCACCGATTTTCTATTGAAGCACGAGATGACGGTTTACCTGGTGGTGTTCGGGCACACGGAATTTTTGACCGGGAAAAAGCTGTTCCGCGACGTGCAGGAATATATTGACGACGTGTACGCCGCAAGCCATGTGCGCAAGGACACCGAGCATACCCGAAGGGCCCTCTGGCAGCAGGACGAGGAAGCGGCGCTTCAGATGGATATGGAGCTGTCCGCCGCGCTGGACTATGCCCGGCCGATGCCCGCGGCGGCGCCTAACGTGGACTGGGATCAGCTGCTCAAACAGACGGACGAAGGGTTTTCTCAGGCCTTGCTGCGCCTGATCGATGAACGGGGGCTGACCGACGCGCAGTGCTATAAACGGGCCAACGTGGACAGGAAGCTTTTCAGCAAGATCCGCTCCAACCCCGCCTACAGGCCCAGCAAACCCACGGTATTCGCCTTTGCCGTCGCCCTGGAGCTGAGCCTGGATGAAACCAGGGAGCTGCTCCGCAAGGCGGGTTTTGCCCTCTCGCACAGCAGCAAATTCGATATCATCCTGGAATACTTCCTCAAAAACCGCCGCTTCAACGTTTTTGAAATCAACGAGGTGCTTTTTGAATTCGATTTGCCGCTGCTTGGCTCCGGCATGGCGTGAAAAAGTGTCGCCTGCCGGGCGACCCGTCTTCCCTCCTTTCGGCGTATGATTTGCCTGCAGGGTTGAAAAACCCTGCGATCATACCCAAAGGAGGGATTTTTGATGAAGAAGAACTGGACGGAACTTGTTTTTATCCTGGACAAGAGCGGCTCCATGGCCGGGCTGGAAAAGGATACGATCGGCGGCTTCAACGGCATGATCGGGCGGCAGAAGAAAATGGAAGGGAACGCCCTGGTATCCACCGTGCTTTTTTCCAACCGGAGCACTGTGATCCATGACCGCGTGGATCTTAGGAAAATTGAGCCCATGACCGCGCGGGACCATTTCGTGGGCGGCTCCACCGCCCTGATCGACGCCATCGGCGGGGCGATCCACCACATGGGGAACGTGCATAAGTACATTCGTCAGGAGGACGTGCCGGAGCATACCGTATTCGTCATCACGACCGACGGCATGGAGAACGCCAGCCGTCTCTACACCAGCGATCAGGTCAAGGAGATGGTGCGGCGGCAAAAGGAGCGCTACGGCTGGGAATTCCTGTTCCTGGGGGCGAATATCGACGCGGTGGAGACCGCGGCGCGTTTCGGCATCGCCGAGGACCGCGCCGTGACCTTCCATAACGACCCGGTGGGGCAAGCGCTGAACTATGCCGAGGTCAGCGCCGCGGTATCCAGCGTGCGCGCGAACGCCCCGCTGAGCCGCGAATGGAAAGAGCAGATCGAGGCAGATTACATGCGCCGGAAAGCGCGCTGACGAAGCTTTGCGCACACGGCGGGAAAAAACGGGAAAATCGCCGTATTTCGGCCGAAGATGGCGGAAATACTACTTTACAGCGTCCCCTCTTTTGTGATAAAATAAAAACAAAAAAAGGAGATGACCTGTATGAATAAACGTGAATTGATCGACGCGGTTGCTTCCAAAGCGGAAATCACCAAAAAAGACGCGGATGCGCTCGTAAACGCTACGCTGGACGCCATCATTGAAGGCCTGGTCAAGGAAGGCAAAGTGATCCTGCCCGGCTTCGGCTCCTTTGAAGTAAGGAACAAGACCGCCCGCGAAGGCCGCAACCCCCGCACCGGCGAAAAGGTGAAGATCGCCGCCAAGCGCGCCCCCGCTTTCAAGCCCGGCAAAGCCATGAAGGACGCGGTGGAAAAGAAATAACATCTTCGTTCTTCGCGCTGCTGTACGTCCCCGCAGGCGGCATCAAAGCATCGAAAAGCCGCCTGCGGGGATTGCTTTGGGAAAATCGAGAAAAAATGGGAAAAATAATGCTTGACAGGCCGCCGCGCTTCGGGTATAATATTTCCGTTTCAAGCAGAAGCCGCCCGCTTCTCTCCGACGCGAAGTAAGTTTTGCGCGGGTCTATGGCATTTTCCTGATGGATTCGTATGCTGTTGGCGGGTGGTTTCACCCGCCAATTTTATTTGGCTGACGTTATGGGGAGGTGTATCGACCATAGCCGCAGAATTGCTCATCAATGAAGAAATCCGGGACCGTGAGGTGCGCGTCATCGGCGCGGACGGGGCGCAGCTGGGCATCATGCCCACCAAAAAGGCGCTGGAATTGGCCGAGGAAGCCGAATTGGACCTGGTCAAGATCGTGCCTACCGCTGTGCCGCCTGTGTGCAAGCTGATCGATTATGATAAGCATCGCTTTGAGCAGGCCAAGCGCGAGCGCGAAATGCGCAAGAACCAGAAGGAGCGGATCGTCTCCGTCAAAGAAGTGCAGCTGTCCGTCACGATCGAAGAAAATGATGTGGCCGTGAAAGCCAAAAACGCCGTCAAGTTCCTGGAAGGCGGCGATAAAGTCAAGGTCAGCATCCGTTTCCGCGGCCGCCAGATTGCTCATTCTGATATCGGAATGAAAGTGATGCAGGAATTCGCGGAGCGCGTCAAAGACGTGTGCATGATCGAACGCCGGCCCATGATTGAAGGGCGCAACATGATCATGATCCTTGCGCCCAAAGCGGAAAAAGCCAGCAAGGCGGACCGCACCGCAAAAGCGGCCAAGCAGGACGCCCCGCAGGCATAATCAAACTTTCCGGAAGGAGGAACTTATCCATGCCCAAGCAAAAAACCCATCGCGGCGCCGCGAAGCGCTTTAGCCTGACCAAGACCGGCAAGGTTAAGCACAAGAAAATGAACGCCAACCATATCCTGAACAAGAAAACCACCAAGCGCATCCGTCATCTTCGCAAGGGCGGCACCCTGCAGAACAATGCCGAAGCCGCTACCATCAAGAAGCTGATTCCCTACAAATAAGCCATCGCCAATCAGGAGGACGAACCGCCGATG
>JAFXZO010000061.1 GCA_017541205.1 Clostridia bacterium
GTCTGGGAGCGCTTCGTTCACCAAGACCGGCGCTTCCCAGAGATCCATGATTTGGCTCCATTTCTCAGCCAGCGCAGGGTCGGTTGTGGCAAGGGCTTCCATGGCCTCAATATCCCTGTCGCCATAGGCGGCAAAGGAAATCACCAACCGCTCAATGAGCGCCTGGGAGGGGGCCTTCTCCTCCGTGAATCCGTTCACGCAGGCGCACAGGAGCAGCAGCGCGGCGCAAACACCGCACAGCATACGGCGGAAGCTGCATTTTCGGATGATGAATTGATGATCTTGAATCATGATGCGTATCCCTTCTCTTGTCGTTATTCCAGGATCAATGAATCCACTTGATCCAGCAAGGAATCAATGTTTTCCCGCGTGTGCCGGATGCGGGTAGTCTTCAGTTCATTCGCCGCGGACGGCAGCGTGCCGGGATCGAGCGAAACGGCATGAATCGTTTTCATTACGTCCACGAATTGCCGGATCAAAGCTTCCGCTTTTTCCGGCTCCGCCGACAGCAGGTCGTTCATGGTCTTCGCCTTCGGCAGCTCAAACATGGAGCCGTAGGAATCCCCGACCTTTACGATGTCGTAGGAGATAGCCGTGGGGATGCCGTGGACGAAGGCCATCTTCGCCATCTTCCGCTCGTTCTCGATCAGCGGCAGGCTTTCCGGCGAGGCATAGACCTTCACAATGGTATCGGGATCAAGGCGGTACACCGTGCCGTAAAAGCCACGTCCGATGACCTTGCAGCCTAAACGGAGATTTCCCGCATCCGCTTCTTCACCCGGAAAAGTTCGGTAAAGCCCGTGGTTTCCAGGATCTCATAGACCTCGGGCGACACGTTCCGAATTTCCAGTTTTTCACCGGCGGTTTTCCGTACCTTCATTAGGACACGCAGCCCGGCGCTGGCGATATAAACCAAATCAGAAGCGTCAAAGACAGGGATACTGTCCGGCTGCGCCTGCATCAATTCATTGATTTGACGCTCCATTTCCGGCGCGTTGGTGGAATCGATCCGCCCCGCCAGCGGGATGATAACAGTGGTTTTCATAATGATTGCCTTTCGCCGACGGGTCTCATACCGTCAGTTTTTTTACGATGGTCATTTCCACCTCTCGTCCGCGGATGGACACCTTCACGTCGTCCGCTACCTTTGCCACCACGGATTTTTCCAATTCGTCCCAGGCTTCCTTCGCCCAGCTGTCGTCCCGCCGGACTTTGGCGGAAAGTTCGTCCTCATACCGCACCATGGACCATTCCCAGTCCAGCGTGGGCGTGGTGGATTCTTCAAACATCCCCGGCAGCATCAAGGGACTGGTGAAGGAGGAAATATCTTCATCCGCGCCGCGGTCGAAGAAATCCCGAAGCCGACCCATCAAGCCCTTGGCCGACTCGTTTTTTCTGCTGCTGGCGGCGGACAGAAGCTGCTCCCGCTTGCCGCTGTCCATGCGGGTGTGGACCTTAAGATGCAGCCGGTATTCGCCCTCCTGATCCTCGATCCAGAATTCGCCCTCCGTTTCGCCGGTGAGAGAGCGCATCATGCCCATCATTTCTTCTGTGAGCAGCCGCAGGTGCAGCGCGTCCCGGGGCGGCAGGCTTTTATAGGCCGCCACCTTTTCAGCCTGATTCAATGCCGTTTCCATTCGCGCACCTTTGCTGGAAACCACGATCACGTCTGTTTTCATGCTATGTACCTCATTCGATGGTCAGGATATCGGCAAAGCCGGTGACGTCAAACACTTCTTTGACGATCTCATTGACGTTCACGACCTTCATGCCGCCCTTTTTGCTCATCACCTTGTGCGCAGAGAGCAGCACCCGCAGCCCGGCAGACGAAATGTAGGCCAGGTCGGCAAAATTCAGCGTCAGGGTATCGGCATTGTCCAGGCTGGCGTTCAGTTCCTTTTCCAGTTCCGGGGCGGTCATGGTGTCCAGACGGCCTTCCAGGGCGATTTTCAAGTTTGTTCCGTCTTGTCTTTTGATAATGGTCATTTTCTTTTCCTCCTCAAATGCATTTTTGTATGGTCAGGATGTTCTTGCCGTCCGCATACCGATAGTCGACCCGGTCCATGGTCTTTTTCACCAGGTAGATGCCCAGGCCGCCGACGCCGCGCTCCGCCGCCGACGCATGCACGTTCGGGTCTTCCCGGACCAGGGGATCGAAGGGAACGCCGCTGTCCAGGAAGGTGACGGACACGACGCGGGCAGCCTCGTCAAAATCGAATCGCACGGTGGCGTCGCCTGTGCCCGGCGCGTAAGCGTAGTGGGCGATGTTGCCAAGCAATTCGTCGATAGCGACGTCGAGCTGCATCTGCGCTTTCATGGGGCATGCAAGCTTTTCAAGCTGTTCGTCCACAAAAGCCGTCACTTTGGAGATATTCTCTACCGTTGCGTGTACAGTGATCTCCTTCAAATCGCATCACCTTCTTTCGGCTGCGGGCCCTTGTATTCCAGGCAGAGCATGGTCAGATCGTCGAATTGCTCGGCGCCGCGAACGAAATCATCCACCGCCCGGCGCACCTGCTCCAGAACGTCCTGCGGGGTCGCCGCGTCCGGGCAGGCGTTGAGCGCTGACAGCATCCGCTCCGTGCCGAACAGCGCCTGCTCGAGGTTGGTTGCCTCTGGCACGCCGTCTGTATAGACGAACAGCTTGTCGCCCGGCTCCAGCTGGATTTCATATTCCTTGTAGACGATCCCGTCCATACCGCCCAAGACGAAGCCGTGCCGGTCCTTGTACAGCGCGAAGCCGCCGTCCTTCCGCTTGAGAACAGGGTATTCATGCCCTGCGTTGGCGCAGGTCAGTTTGCCCGTGGAGAGTTCAAGGATGCCCAGCCAAACCGTCACGAACATCTGCGCCTCGTTGTTGGAGCAGATGGCCTCGTTGGTTTTGGTCAGGATTTCCCCGGGCGATTTGCCCAGCATGGCCACGCTTTGCAGGATGATCTTGGATGCCATCATGAACAGCGCCGCCGGCACGCCCTTGCCCGACACGTCGGCGATCAGCAGGCCCAGATGGTCGTCGTCCACCAGGAAGTAATCGTAGAAGTCTCCGCCCACTTCCTTGGCCGGGTCCATGCTGGCGTACACATCAAAGTCCGTGCGGTCCGGGAAGGGCGGGAAAATGTGCGGCAGCATGGCGGCCTGGATTTGTGTGGCAAGGGACAATTCCGTGCCGATGCGTTCCTTTTCTGCGGCGATCCGGGTGAGCTGCTGCTCATGCTCCGCAAGGTCCCTCTCCATGTCCGCCATGACCTGACTGAGGTTTTGCAGTTCATCCCCTGTGTGAATATTCAGACCAGAAAAATGATCCTGACAGTCGCTGCCGCTGCGCTTGTCCCGCACATAGGTGACGGCGGCGTCGGCAATGGCATCGATGGGGCGCACCACGGCTTTTTTGATGCGCCTGGACGCCAGGAGGGCGATCAGCGCGGTGGCAAGCGCCAGACCGACGCCGATTTGCAGGGCGTATTTGAGCATATTCCGGATGACGCTGTTGATGGATACATCCACCAACAAAAACTCGCAAACTTCGCCCGCTTCGTCCCGGATCGGGAAGCCTGCGGTGCACATCCAGCCGTACTTTTGCGTGTTGTCGATATCATAGAGCATGCCTTCACCGTTCCAATTCAGGAACTTCTCCATGCCCTGCTTGGTCACGCTTTCCCATTCTCCGGGGAAAAGAGGCTCTTCTTCATCGGAATCCACGATGTACACCAGCGCCTGGGTGTCCCGGTCGTACATGCCCAGATACACGTAATCCACTTCGTTTACGAACGTGCGCAGCATATGCACCAGCACGTCGTAAGCGCCGCCCTTTTTGGACACGCTCTCCAGGGCGGAAAAATGTTGCCGGTATTCCTCGGTTCCCACCCGGTTCCTTTCTTCTTCCGAAAGGCTCCTGTAAATCCTCATGATCTCTTTGGACAAGGCGACGGAATCCGCGCCTCGCTGGGCGGAAACAGACGCCAGCTTCGCGGTCTCAAACGCCCGGGTGATGTACTGATGGACGAGGGTATAGCCGTAAAAACCCAGACCAATGATCATCGCGACCAGCCCCAGCGCCACGGAAGAAAGCACCGTGGACCGTATGGTTTTGGCTGTCAGGGATTTTCTGTTCAATATACTTCATCTCGTCCTTCTCCGGCTGATCGTTTGCTGTTTTTTCCTGCCGTTCACTGAATTGCACTTCAATATCCCCAGGTCAGCAGCTGCCAGCCGCCGTCCGCGGTGCGGGCCAGCCACCACTGCCAGTTGGTATATTCTTTGTCGGCCTCCCAAGCTTCGTCATCCCCCGGCTGAATGGGAGAATGGAAATCGCTTATGAATTCCGCGACCTGAACGTATCCTTTTCCTTCATCCAGCTGATTCATCCAGGCGAGGTTTTCTTCCGTATTGCAATCGTCTCCGGCATAGCGCAAGGTATGCAGTTCGCAGCCCGCAAAGGAAGCGAATCTGCACTTGACCTGAACCGCAGCTTCTTTCAGCTCTTCCGGTGTATAAAGCTCAGAGGTCCCGTAATCAACGGTCGCGCCCGCATCGGCGGCAGCGCCGAGCCATTTTTCCAGCGTCATGCCGGGCTGGGCCATGATTTCTTTTGCCATGTCCGCATTGTCGATATAACGGATATGCCAGGGCTCGTAGCCGTAGCCCGTGATGTATTCCTTGTCGGGCAAATAACGCAGGATGAAGCCGTAATCCGCCAGCTTCGCATGGACTGTCGCCCAAAGGCCCTCATATTCCGGCCTGGTCATATCCTCGTTATAATACACGTCTGTGAACGTGCCGTCGTCATTTTTGATCCTGAAATACAGATCCAGCGCCAGGCCCGTGTGATGCTCGGAATAGCCGGGTGTAGCGACGGTTTTCGCCGCATAATCCGCGCCATATTTCTGGGTAAAGCGATCCATGATATCCTGCTGCGCGGCCACACTACGGCGGGCGGAATCCAACTCCAGGTAAATTCCGTCGTTTTCTTCCAGATCGGTCTTCAGCAAAAGATAGGCGGCATAGGCCCGCGTTTCGACCTCCACCTCATCGCCGAGGGAATTGGTGATCGTCACGGTCTCCAGTGCGTCCTCCCAGCCTTTCGGCAGCGGATGGAGCTTATTCACCAGCGCCAGATAGTCGATTTTTTCCGCCGCAGCCGGATCGGCAGCCCCAGGCATGCCTTCATCGTTTCTCATCGACAGGGTGCAATCCCGTAGGTTTTCCCATGCAAGGCGGTTCAGCGGGTCGCACATTACACTATTCATAGTCTCGGCAGCGCCGGCATCTTCAAATAGAGAATGATTGGCTTCATCATCCTCCAGGCAATCGTCTATCAGCGCCCGCACGGCATCAAACCCCGCCCAGAACGCTGCCTGCCCATCCTCACCCATGTCATCATAGGCGGCGCGCAGGTTGGCCTGCAATGCGTCTGCATCGAGGTCGTATAAGCCGTACCTCTCTGCAAAAGCGCAGACCTCGCCGGCAGCGGCGGCAGTTTTAAGCGTCGCGCCCGCCGTGCCCCATTCAAGCCCGGATAGCACTGCAATATATCCTTCCGCCAGCTCCTGCGCTGACGGTGTGTCCGCCAGGGCGGAAAAAGGCAGCATAGACAGGATCAGAACCAGAGCCAATATGCGTGCGAGTGATTTATTCATGAAGCTCTCCTTCCGTTGATATTCCCTTGCGTTCATATAATCGCCTCTTAATGGGGATCACTTTCCCGAGTAGAATTCCGTCGTCGTTGGATTCGCCTGGATCAGAACGGAGCTTTGATTAAATACCTGGATCAGCTCGTCCGCCGCGGCGTGGACCTCCTCTTCCGTGGTGCCGCTCAAATAAATCACCAGGGTGTATTCCTGATATACCACGCCGTCGTCGCCGATCCAGCCGCCGCTCGCCTCCTGGAGGGTGTAGCCGCCGAAATGCCGGATCAGAATATCCCGGGCCTTTTCCTTGGCCTCCTCCTGGGTAAACACGGGCTTGTTGGTATCCTTGTCGTTGGTGCCCAGGTACATCACATACTGGATATCCGCTTTCGCCGGTTCTTCCTGTTGGATTGAGGAGGCCGCTCCGTCATCCGCAAACTCCTCCAGCCAGTGGAAGGTGCCGGTCTTTACCACGTCCTCGCCGTAGATGGTCTTCCAGTCGTTGGCCATGGAAATCACATGATAGCCGCTCTCTTCCCATTTTTCTTTCAGCGGCTGCACTTTCTCGGCGCTGCCGTAATCCCGCACTTCATCATCGGCGATCAGCATGAAGGCCGCGCTCCTGTACCGATTGTTGAAGATGGTATAGTTGTGCATGCTCACGTCGCCGGAGGAGTTACCGAAGGACAGCACCGGCTGGCGGCCGATCTCCTTCACGATGGCCTTCACCTTGTTCATTTTCAGGTTCTTGATCAGCAGCCGATCCGTCCGGACGATGTTGTCTTCGCTGGTATAGACATACTTGAGCCCGTCCGCGCCGTCTTCATTGGTGGCCTCGATATCCACGTCCATGCCGATGATCTGCTCATAGGGGACATCCAGCACGCCTTCAATGAAGATCCGGCAAAGGTATCGGTCGCTGCCGCTGACCACATACAC
>JAFXZO010000062.1 GCA_017541205.1 Clostridia bacterium
CAGATATAAAACGGCGTAGAGCAGGATGGGCAGCAGGCCCAGGAAAACGCAGGAGAAGGGCATTTCGGGCTGGTCCCAGGCAAAATAGGAAACGAGAGCAAGCAGCGGGCAGACCAGATGCAGCCATAGATCATACCCGGCGAGCAGGGGCTTTAGCCCATACTGCCGGCTCAGGAAAAGGAACACGGTCAGGAGCGTCACGGTGACGGCCACGGTGCCGCTGTATTTCCAGATCAGCACGCCCTTGGGAACGAAGCCCAGCAGCCGAAAGACGGCGACGGCCAGGCAGGCGGCGGCGCAGAACACGTTGGACTGGGCGGTGAAAAACTTCATGACGCTCCGCAGCGAGTTGCGCCTGACCGTCACGGCGACGGCGCAAAACGCGGCAATCGCCGCGGCCAGATTGATGATGATGGAAGCCATGGGGCCGATCCCTCCCTGTCAGTTGCTTTGGGCCAGGTATTCCTGAAATTCCGGCGTCATGCTCCAATAGCGGACGCCCCAGGCGTCAAAGCTCCATTCGTCCATGTAATCGTTGCATTCGTAATCGATATACCAGATCAGGCCGTCCCGCACGACGAAATTGGTGGGGAAATAATCGATGTTCAGGCCGGCGGCGCGGGCCTGCCGCGCCATTTCGCGCGCCTGGGGAATGTACCTTTCCACGGACCCGCCGCTTTTTACGAGCTCGAAAACCGTATCGCCTTCAATGTATTCTTTGATGATGCGCTCGGCCGCATCGTCGCACGCGATGAGGCGGGGGATGCGGATGCCCGCGGCCTCAAGGAGCTGATAATCCCGCTTTTCCGCTTCGATCTTGTTGCCGAAGGTATAATAATCGCAGGGCTCGTGATGGATCTGCTTGCATACGAAGCGCTGCCCGTCCGCTTCGGCCAGATAGGAATATCCGCCCTTGCCGTGGCCCAGGAGGCGGATCAAGACGTATTCTTTTCCGCAGACGGAAACGCTTTCCATGGGGGAATCTCCTTTTTCGCTGTTTTCATGCCCGCCCTTTTCGTTAGGCCGCCGTTACCTGGCGGGGATCACCCAGTACAAAAGGATCAGCACGGCGATCTGGACGACCAGAAAGAGGGGAAAGAATACCTTGAAATACCAATGCTGGGTTTTATGGCGGCACAGCACCATGCCCAGCACCCCGCCAAGCCCGCCAAAGCAGGCGGCGGCGAGGAACAGCGTTTTTTCCGGCACGCGCCATTTTCCCTGTTTTGCGCAGCGCTTGTCATAAGCCATCAGGCAGAAGGAAAGCACGTTCAAGGCAAGGAGCGCGGCCCCTGCGATCAGATACAGCACCATGCGAAAGCACCTCTTTTTATGTTCGTTTTTCCGGTGACAGTATAACATAGACGGGCGCAGGATGCAAACGGGGGAAGGATGCGGAAAAGAAATTTTTGCCGCACCTTTTTGCCGTGTGACATTCTGGAACGGGGATTGATTCCGCACCGTCTCTTCGGTATCATAAGATTGCGCCGGTTCGTATGAGGGGGGCGGACGGCGCAGCTGCCGCAAGGGCAGGCCGATACTTTGGATCGAGGATGAACGGATGATTTCAGAGCTTGCAAATCTGGCGGGCGGGGAACATTATCTGGCGTTGCTGCTGGTTTTGATTTTCTCCTGTATCCTGCTGAGCAAAAGCATCATATCAGAGCATGTGAACCAGGAAAGATTCTGGATCACGCTCTTGGCCTGCGCGCTGCTGATCGTTCAGGATCTGACGGAAAACTATGCGCAGACGGATCCGGCCAGAAGAGATCTCCGGATGATTTCATCGATTGCGGGATATATCCTGCGCCCCATGGCGATTCTTGGCTTTCTTCTGGTTGTATGGCCTTCCGGGCGGCCCAGCTGGTTCCTGTGGATCCCGTTCATCCTGAACGGCCTGCTATTCGGCTCCGCCATATTCGCTCCGCTGTCTTTTTCGTTCGACGCGGATTACTGCTTTCAAAGGGGCCCGCTGGGCAACGCCGTATTTTACGTATGCTTCGGTTATCTGGTCATGATCCTGTATACGATCCATATCCGGTTCAAGGACCGCCGCGCAGGCGACACCTTCATCATCTATCTGTGCGCGCTTGGCTGCATCGGCGCCATGACGGTGGATGTTTTGTTCGAGGAGATCACGCTCATTTCCGCGATCCTGATCAGCAGCATGGTTTTCTATCTGTTCCTGCGGACCCAGGACATGGACCACGATTCGCTGACCCGGCTGTGGAACCGCTGGACCTTTTACGAGGACTGCAGGAAAAACGGAAACGCGGTTACGGCTGTGGCCTCGATCGATATGAACGGCCTGAAAAAAATCAATGACGAACAGGGCCATGACGCCGGGGACAGGGCGCTTAAGACGATCGGGCGCGGACTGCGTGCCGTAATGGACAGAAAGAGGATCGCCTACCGGATGGGCGGGGATGAGTTCATGCTCCTTTTTTTCCATTGCAGTGAAGAAGAGATCAGCAAGACGGTCAAGGCCTTCCTTGACGAGATGCGGAAGGCGGAAATGTCCATCGCGATGGGCCTTGCGAAAAAACAGGAATGCGCGGACTCCCTGGACGAGATGATCCGCGTCAGCGATCGGCGGATGTACGAGCAGAAAAGCGAATATTACCGGACGCATGACAGAAGAAGGCTCAGATAGAGCCGCTCCTTGGGTTTTCATATGGTTTATCCTTATGTTATAATGAACGGGGATCATTTCCACGAAGGAGAAAAAGCATATGAACCAGACCTTTGCGGAGACAATCAGGCAGCTGAGGACAGAGAGGGGGCTGTCCCAGGCGCAGTTGGCCGAACAGATGTATGTCACCCGTTCCGCTGTCGCCAGGTGGGAATCCGGCAGCCGCATGCCGGACGCGATGATGATCGTACGGCTGGCCAAATGCCTTGGAACGAACACGGAAGCCCTCTTCAGCCTCCTGTCCGATCAGGAGGACATTCCCAACATTATCATGGTGGATGATGAGAAAATCATCCTCTCGGGCGGTCTTCCCGTGCTGGAGGAAGTGTTCCAGTATGCGAACATCACGGGATTCACAAAGCCCTCCGAAGCCATCAGCTATGCGCTGAACAACCGTGTCGCGCTGGCATTCCTGGATATTGAGATGGGAAAGCATAACGGGCTGGATTTGTGCCGAGAGCTGCAGCAGATCAATCCGCATACCAATGTCATTTTTCTGACCGCCTATATGGATTATTCGTTGGACGCCTGGAAAACCGGCGCGTCCGGCTTTATCATCAAACCGATCACAGCCGCCGAAATACTCAGCCAGCTGCCCCGGCTCAGATTCCCGCTGGGAGGGATGAAAGCGAACGATGAAAGCAATTGATCTGGTGAATTTTGCCGCGGCCTGCACAGGCATGGTCATCATCCTGCTCGGGCTGTTCTTTACGCTGGCGGTCCCCTATTTGGAGACGTGGACGCGCAGGTTCTTCCTGATCCTTTTTTCCGTTGCCGCCGCATATGTGTTTTCCGATCTGCTGTCGCAGGTTTCCCTGCTCTTCCTTGGGCCGGATTCTTCGACGCTCAGCAGGATCGCCATTTTTGGCGAATCGTTTTTCTCCTCCCTGCTGATGCCGATGATGACGCTGTATCTTCTTCGCTGTTCCGGCGAAAGAAGAAAATGGACGCCGCTGCTTGCAAGCATGATCACGCTGTGGCTGGTCTATGCCGCGCTGCTGGTCTTTACGCAGTTTACGACGGAGATATACACCATTTCGCCGGATAACGTCTATCACCGCGGACCGCTGTATTCCGTGCTGCTGGCTCCGCCCGCCGCGATGATGGGACTCAATTGCGTATCCCTGTTCTTCCGCCGGAAACGGCTGAGCAAAAAACAGCGTGCGGCGTTTGCTGTTTATCTGCTGGTTCCTTTCTGCTGTATGCTGATCCAGATGGTCTCTTACGGCTTCCTGATGATCGTGATCGGCACGTCGGCGTCCGTCATGATCCTGTTTGCCTTTATTCTCCTGGACCAGGTGGAACACAGCATCCGCCAGCGGCAGGAAAACGCGGCGCAGCAGGTTAGCATCACCGTGCTGCAGATGCGCCCGCACTTTATCTATAACACCATGATGAGCATCTATTATCTTTGCAGGCAGGATACGGAAAAGGCGCAGCAGGTCATTCTGGACTTTACCAGTTATCTTCGCCAGAACTTCACCGCGATCGCAAAAGAGGAAACCATTCCTTTCCCCGAGGAGGTGGAGCATACGCGGGCGTATCTGGCCGTTGAACAGGCCCGGTTCCAGGACCGTCTCCTGGTTGAGTTCGATACGTCCTTCACGGCGTTTCGTCTCCCGCCGCTGACGCTTCAGCCGATCGTGGAGAACGCGGTGAAGCACGGGCTGGATCCGGAATTGGAGCAGCTGTTCATCTCGGTCCGCTCCCGCCAGAAGGACGGATACGCGGAGATCATCGTGGAAGACAGCGGCCCCGGCTTCAAGCCAAGCGATGACGACGCGCCCCATATCGCGCTGTCCAATATCCGTGAAAGGCTGAAGATGATGTGCGGCGGAGAAATGGCCATCAGCAGCCGCGACTGCGGCGGAACGGCCATCACGATCCTGATCCCCGTGCAGCCGGGAACCCCGGCGGAATCCTGATCCCGATTGCTTTCGATCATTCGGCACAGGCGTGGCGGTAAGGAATATAAACAATATTGCATGAAAATTTACCAATTTATGTATCGCCAAACCACGGAAACTGTGCTATAATATTCCGGTATGTTCGCGAGGGAAAAATGCGGCGTGCATAATCATCAATGGCGGGAGAAACCCGTGAAAGCGAAAGGAAGAACACTTACCATGAAGAAACTGTCTGCGATCCTGATGGCTCTCGTGCTTATGCTGAGCACTATCCCTGCCCTGGCCACTGAGCTCAACTGGAGCGACTATGAAGCCGGCGTTGCCCAGATCGAAGCAAATACCGTGACCTTCGACCAAATCAGCATCCAGATGTGGATGCCCGCTGTGATGCAGCCTGTGGAGCTGGCCGACGAAGATAAAGAAGCGGGCTTTATCGGCTACTTCCTCAGCCCCGATGAAGCGTGCTATGTCACCGTGCAGTATGTGGATGTGGGCGGCATGTCGCTGGAGGAATATGCGGAGTATGTGCCCCAAATCGGCGGGAGCGGCGCGCAGATGATGGTCATTAACGGCATCCCCTGCCTGAATTACGATCTGGAAGAGGAAGCCGCCACCGCGGTTGCCTACGCCACCGAAATGGGCTACATCCTGCAGTTCACCTTCGGCCCGTATACCGATGAAAATTACGCCTCCACCATGCAGGTGATGGTCGCTTCCATCCGGCCTGTGGAATAAAAAACAGCAAAGCATAAGATCGCTCTCCTTGACGCGTCAGGGAGAGCATCGTTGATTTCAGAAGCAAACACGAAAAGAAAGAGGAGGATACGATCATGAAGCGGTTCATCAGTTTGTTCTTCGCCCTGCTGCTTGCCCTCTCCTGCCTGGGATGCGCCCATGCGGAGGGCGTGACGTTCAAGACCAACTATTATACCCTGACCCTGCAGGAAGGCTGGACGGTGAGCATGGAAGACGCGAATTCCGAAATGGCGGAAAACCTGGTTTTCCTGGGAGGCTTTTACGCCCCGAAGGCAAAGGACCTGGTCGTTGAAGCGTGGCTGGCATACTATGAAGACCTGAAGGACAAGGCGCTGTGGAACGGAGACGAAGCGTTTCTCCAGGAATACATTGATATCGTTTTGGATGATTATGCCGAGGATAACGCGGTCTACCTGGATACGGTGATGGCCGATAAGATCCCCTTCGTGCTGATCAAGTGCGAGGATGCGGAAGGCGAATACCTTTACGCGGATACGATGTCCAACGGCTACGCGATCGTGTTTTACGCGTATGTGACCGACTATGACGCCGAAAAAACCTTCCCGCTCAAGGACGCGGATATCGAACAGTTCAAGGCCATCCTCTCCACTTTCAAGCCGGTGAAATGACCCGCGCAAACGATGCCTGAAAGGAGGGACCCCGCGTGAAGAAGCTGTTATCCGCGCTGCTTTCGTTGATGACGGCCGTTTCCTTTTTGCATGTGTCCGTTCCGAGCGCTTCCGCAGAGCTGAAGGAAGTGACCATCCTGGCCTACGTCTGCGGGGCGGACCTGGAAAGCGAGGAAGGCGAGGCCACCGGCGATATCCGGGAAATGATCTCCTCCGGGATCGGTAATTCCAGCGCGGTGACGGCCCTCATTGCCACGGGCGGCTCCACCAAATGGCACAATTACGGCATTTCTTCCCGGTCGGTGCAGTATTATCGGCTGGGGGCCAAAAGCCCGGAGCTGATCAAGGATGTGGGCAAGCGCAGCATGGGCGAAGCGGACACGCTGAGCGATTTTCTGCAATTCGGCATTTCCGCCGCGCCTGCCAAAAGGTATATCCTGGTCCTTTGGGATCATGGCGGCGGGCCGGTATACGGCCTGTGCAACGATGCGAACTATCGGGACGACAGCCTCTCCCTTTCCGAATTGCGCAGCGGGCTGGAAAAGGGCCTTGGCGGCGTTAAGCTGGACATCATCGGCTTTGACTGCTGCCTGATGAACTGCGTGGACCTGTGCGCCGATCTGTACGGCATTGCGGACAACGCGGTGCTCAGCCAGGAATTGGTGAACGGCACGGGCCTAAACTATGACGCGTGGATCAAGCCCATCGTGGACGATCCCGCCCTGTCCACCCAGAAAATCGCCATGGCGATGGCGGAAACCTATGTGGAGGAAAACGCCCGGGGCCGCAACGCCAGCACGGCCACCATGTCCGTGATCGCCATGGACAAAATGCCCGCGGTCATGGATGCGGCCAACGCGTTCAGCAGCGCCCTGTCCTCCCTGATGAAGACCAATGCGGCGGCCGTGATCCGCCTGCGCGCGGGCCTGACCTCCTTTGGCGAGTTCGCGGATTACGACGCGTCCGACCTGGTGGACCTGGAGGATATGTGCGACGCGTTCTCCGCGCTGCTGCCGCAGGAATGCGAGGAGCTCAAAAAAGCGGCGCGGCAGGCGGTGTGCTACAACTGCACCACCAACGATATCGCCTCCTACGCGCACGGGCTGTCCTTCTTTATGCCCTATGAGACCGTTCGCAGCGACGGCAAGGAGATCCTTTCGCATTACAACACGGAGGACAGCGCGTACGCCAGCCTGGCCGTCACGATGGCCAGCCAGACGACGATGGGCGGCTATTCCTTCTCCGCGTCCAACTATACCCCGTACAGCTTCTATACCTGCGATGACTATTACGCGGGCGGCGCCTGCTCCGGCGCGCTGTGCGATATCTGGGACGGGTATTACGGCGATTACTGGAGCTTTAACGATATGTACGGCTACTGCGGCGGCGATATCTGGGCCGGGCTGGACAGCGCGTCCGGCTCCGTCTGGAACGGGTATTCCACCTCTTCCGGCATCTGGGACGGCTATGGCGGCGCTTCCGCAAGCTCTGCCGGCGCCGAGACCACCGCCACCGGGATCTGGGCCGGCCTGAACGAGCCCGTCGCAACGCCCGAACCCGCTTCCGCGTCCACGGCGCTTGGCAATATCTGGGCCGGGCTGCTCAATACCGGCGCGGATTACTATCAGCCCGGCGAAGAGAACCAGAACGTCCAGGAAGGCGTGAGCGAAGCGGTGCCCGCGGAGACGGTGCTCGAGGAAGCGAGCAGCTATTTCGCCACCGCCACCCTCAGCGCGCAGATGATCTATTCCGTCCAGCTCAACAAAACGGACCTGGACCACCTGTCCACCGCCAGCGGCGTGCTCAGCGTCCAAAAGGGCGATGAAGTGATCCGCCTGGGCGACCTGGGAAAGACCACGGTGGACTGGTCAACGGGCCTGATCTTCTCCATGTTCGACGGTTCCTGGCCCATGCTGGGCGGCCAGATGGTGCGCGCGGAATTCCTGTACGGGGATGAAGCGGGCAACGTTCGCTTCGTCATTCCCGCACGGATCAACGGGCTTAAAATGTATCTGCTGGGCAACCACACCGCCGAAGGAAAAACGGAGCTGCTGGGCGCGACCCAGGGCTATGACGAGAACGGCTTCGCGATCCGCGGCTATATTGCCCTCGATGCGGGCATGACCATTTATCCCCTGTTCACCGCCGTTGGCGCGGACGGAAGCGAACGCGAATACACGGGCGACGCCATCACCGTTTCACAGGACGGCTTGCAGCTCACCTGGAGCCGGATCCCCAGCGGCAGCTATCTCTACTGCTTCGGCCTTGCGGACCTGTCCGGCCAGGTGCATTACACCGATTCGATCGCGATCAGCTTCTGATTTTGAATTTCCCCCGTATATCACAAAAGCCCGCTTCGGCGGGCCTTTTATTTGCGCGGATCGGAGGATCACTGCACATGGAACCCTCTTTCGTAGGGCTGAATGGGCAGCGGGGTGATTTCGGACTTTTCGATGTGGAGATGCGGCTGGCTTTTGAGCTGGATGAGCAGCTTTCTCAGCTGCGATGTGCCGCCCTGCGCTTCCAGGAGCACGCTCCCGTCCGAAAGGTTTCTGACCCATCCGGTCAGATACAGCTTGCGGGCCAGATAGAGCGCCGTATAGCGAAAGCCCACATGCTGCACCTGGCCGAAAAAGCGGACGCGCCACCTTGCCTGTGTTTCGCTCATGCTTCTTCCTCGGAAAAATGAACCCGCCCGGGCAGGGGGCCCGAGCGGGCGGAATCCATAGTTTATCGTATGATCGAATGAGAAGAAAAAAGCAGATGGTTTCATACCCCATCCGCTTTTCTCGGAAGGGGGCCTGGAGGAAACCGCTCTTTGAGCTTCAAAGAAAGGTTTCCCCCAGCAAGTCTTCTAAAAGATCAGATCGTGTTTTCGTCGCTGAGCAGGTCTGACAGCAGCTTTTCTTTGACGAGGGATACGTTGGTTTCCCGGATCTTTTGCCGAAGGGGCAGGACGGAGCGGGGAGAGACGGACAGTTCGTCGATGCCGATGGAGAGGAAGGTCTCCGTCAGGCTCAGATCAGCCCCGAGCTCGCCGCAGATGCCCACCCAGACGCCGTTCTTATGCGCGTTGTCGCAAACCATTTTGAGGGCGCGGAGCACGGCGGGATGATGCGGGTTATAGAAGCGGCCCAGGTCCGCGTTCTGGCGGTCGCAGGCCAGGGTGTACTGGGTCAGGTCGTTGGTGCCGCAGGAGAAGAAATCCACTTCCTTGGCAAGCCGGTCGCTCATCAGCACGGCGGCGGGGGTTTCGATCATGATGCCGATCTCCACATCGTCGCTGAAGGGGATGCCCTCTCTGGTCAGCTCCTCCCGGACGCGCTCGCACATCTTCTTGGCTTCCTTCACTTCCCACACGCTGGTGACCATGGGGAACATGATGCCAAGCTTGCCGAACGCGCTGGCCCGGTACAGGGCGCGCAGCTGGGTATGGAAGATTTCGGGGCGGTTCAGGCAGATGCGCAGGGCGCGGTTGCCCAGGGCCGGGTTTTCTTCCTTGGGCATGTTAAAATAGCCGATCTGCTTATCCGCGCCGATGTCCAGCGTGCGGATCACCACTTCCTTGCCGCCCATATCGCTCAGGGCTTTTTTATAGGCTTCAAACTGGTAATCCTCGGTGGGATAATCGTCGCAGTTGAGATAGAGGAATTCGCTGCGGAAGAGGCCCACGCCGCCCGCGTCGTTGCCCAGCACCGCGGCAACATCATCGGGGGAGCCGATGTTGCAGTACACACGGATGCTTTGGCCGTCCAGCGTTTCATTGGGCTGGCCCTTCAGCTTTTCCAGCATTTCCCGCGTCTTTTTCTGCTCTTCCATCTTTTTGAGCAGATGGGCCTTCGTATCGGCGTCAGCCTCGATGACCACGCTGCCGGTGCTGCCGTCGATGATGACCTCGCGGCCTTCGTATTCGGGCTTCAGCTGATTGCCCACGCCGATGATGGCGGGGATGCCCATGGTGCGGGCGAGGATGGCGGTATGGCTGGAGCCGGAGCCGCCCTCGGTGATGAAGCCAAGGATCTTGCTCTTGTCCAGCTGCACCGTTTCGCTGGGGGCCAGATCATCCGCCGCCAGGATCACGGGCACGGGCGAATCAATGCCGCCCTGCACCACGCCGGTGAGCGCGGAAATGATGCGGCCGGATACGTCCTTCACGTCCGCGGCGCGGGCCTGGAAATACGCGTCCTCCATGGCGGCGAACATTTCGGCGAACTGCGCCGCGGTATCGGTCACGGCGGCCTCGGCGTTCAGCTTCGTTTCCTGGATGGCGGTCTGGATGGCTTCTTCGTATTCCATGTCCTCCGCCATCATTTGGTGGGTTTCAAACAGCAGCGCCGCTTCGTCGCCGGCCTCGGCGCGGGCCTTTTCGGCCAGTTCGCCCAGCTGCTCGATGGCCTTTTCCTGCGCGGCCTTGAAGCGCGTCCATTCGGCGTCCGTATCCTCCACCTCATAGCGGCGAATGGTGGATTTCGCGCGTTGATAGAAGTACAGCGGGCCGAGGGCTACGCCGGTGGATACGCCTTTTCCTTGAATGGAGATCATGGGAATCCTCCTCCTCAACTTTCATTTGCTTATGCCGGTTTGGAGCGTTACAGCCAGAAATAATTCAGCAATGCCTGCTCCGCGGCTTCCAAATTTTCGGCGGTGGCGGTAATGGTGATCATGTACTTGTTCTGCAAAAAGGAAAACTGGATCGCGGCGATATCGATAATGCCCATGAAGCTGTATTCGATGCGGTAGCAGGCCATATCGCGGCCGTCGACGGTGATGCTGGATATTTCAAACGAATTGACGGTCAGACTGGCGGCGTTCAGGTTTTGCTTGATTCCGTCAGCCTGCGATTCATAGAACGCTTTCATACCCAGCACTTCCAGGATCAGGGCATTGGTTCCAAGATACGTCACTTCGGCGCCGACATTGTCAAACCCGTTCGACGCTGTGGCGCGCATGATCGTCACCGTGCCGAGCTCTTCCAGATTTTTTACCGAATCTTCTTCCATCATGGCTTTGGCGAGTTTATCGGTGCTGTCCAGCTCTTCCTGTGAGGAGTACTTCCAGCCTTCCCCGCGGAAGCCAAAGCCCATATACGCGTTGGAATAGGTATCTCCTTCGATCACGCCCATGGCTTCCGACAGCGTCGCCTCTGAGAACGCATGGAAGGCGGCGAACAGCAGCATCAGCGCCAGGGAAAACGAGAGCAGCTTTTTCATGGTGTTCCGTCCCTTCTTTTGTTCAAATACAGCGGACGGCTGTCCATGGGGGACAGCCGTCCACAGGATCGATTTACAGATTGGCCTTGAAGAACGCTTCGATGGCGGCGGCGGCGGTGTCTTCGTCCGCGCCCTCAATGGTGACCTTCACGGTGTCGCCCTGCTTGATGCCCATGCCCATGAGGGCCATGAGCTTCAAGGCGTTCACGGATTTTTCACCCTTGGCCACGGTGACGGTGGACGTATACTTTTTGATCTCCTTGACCAGGACGCCGGCGGGACGGGCATGGATGCCCACAGGATCGGTGATGGTGTACTCGAAAGACTTCATGGACTGTTCCTCCTTCTATTTTGTTCCGCTTCGCGGAAGTTCATTCAGTGTACGGAAAAATGTACGATCAAAATACAGCTTTCTTGGAAGGGTTTCCCCCGGAGAACTCCGTTCCCCGTTCTTCCGTCCTTACTTCGCGCCGCACTCGACGCCTTCCAGGTCGTCGGAGTTGGTGAGCAGCACGGCCACGGTATCGCTGTAGCCGGCGGCCTTGATCTTGGCGCGGTCAAAGATGATGAGGGGCTGGCCCGCCTTCACTGCGTCGCCTTCCTTGACCAGGCAGGTGAAGCCGTCGCCCTTCATGTTCACGGTATCCACGCCCACGTGGATCAGCATTTCCATGCCGTTTGCTTCGATGCCGACCGCGTGCTGGCTTTCCGCGACGGAGGAGATGGTGCCGTCGAAGGGGGCGACCACCTTATCGTCGCTGGGCTGGATGCCGACGCCGTCGCCCAATACGCCGGAGGCGAAGGTATCGTCGGGGATCTGGTCCCGGGCGATCACGGCGCCCTTGACGGGCTGGAGCACGTTGCCCGCGGCGCAGCGGATGACGCTGACGGTGGGCACTTCGATCGCAGGCGCTGCGGGCGCGGCGGCAGCGGCCTCCGGCTGCTCTTCCTTCCAGATCGCGGTGGTGAGCGCAAAGGCGACGCCGGCGGCGATCAGGAGCTCCACGATGTACATCAGGGTATTGTTCACGGCGGGGATGCCGGGGATGCCGGTGACGCCGTAAGTGGTGGCGCCGAAGGCCACGGTTTCGCCCGCGGCGTTGGTGCCGTGCAGGAAGGTCGCGAACAGGGAGCCCGCCGCGCCGCCGACCATGCCGCAGATGAAGGGCTTCATGAAGCGGAAGTTGATACCGAAGATGGCCGGCTCCGTGATGCCCAGGGAGGCGGACAGGGAGGAGGGCAGGGCAACGGACTTGGTCTTCTGGTTGCGCACCTTGAGCGCCACCGCCAAGCAGGCGCCGAACTGGGCAAAGTTGGCGGCGGAGGCGATGGGCATCCAGGTGTTGACGCCGGTGGAGGCGATCATGCCTGCTTCAATGACGTTGAACATATGGTGCAGGCCCATGACCACCGTCCAGGGATAGATGGCGCCCATGACCGTCGCGCCGATACCGCCCGTCTTGGTGACCAGCCATTCGGCGCCTGCCAGCACCCAGTTTTCCAGGATGGAGAAGATCGGGCCGATGATCATGAAGGTGACGAAGGCCGTGACCAGCACGGTGCACAGCGGCGTCACAAACAGGTCGATCATTTCCGGCACATGCTTATGCAGCCACTTCTCGATCAGGCACATGAACCAGACCGCCAGGATCACGGGGATCACGTGGCCCTGATAGCCGACCTGGGAGATGCCGATGCTGCCAAAGAGGTTCCATTTTTTGATGCCGCCCACTTCTTCGACGGTGTGGTTCGCTTTGATATGCTCCCAGATCCCGTCGGAGAGGCTCAGCGCTGCGTCCGGATCGTCTGCCGTCGGGCGGGGGAAGGAGGGCATGCTGCTCAGCTGCGTGGGCGCGATGTTGCCGTCCACCGTGCCGTCCAGGCCGTCCAGGGTGGTCAGATAGGCGTCCAGGCTGCCTCCCGGCAGGAGCAGAATCTCATCCTCCGTCAATTCGAGGCTGCCCATGGCGTCCCGCACATATTCCACGGAGATTGGCTCGTTAAATTTGAGCGACACCTCCTTCACGTTGCCGGCGTTCCAGGCATTCAGCAGGGCGGGATGCACCAGCATCAGGCCGATGACGGCGCCCAGGAAGATATTGCCGCCGAAAACGCGGGCCGCGGAAATGGCGACCAGCACGGGCAGCAGGGCAAACGCGGTGTTCGCGACCAGATCCAGGAAGGCGAACCAGCCGGTATTCGCAAAGGCGGGCCAGAATTTCGGGATCGCTTCGACCAGACCCATCATGAGGCCCGAGGCCACGATGGCGGGCAGGATGGGAACGAAGATGTCGCCCGGGGTTTTGAGGATCTTCTTCCACCAGGGCATCTTGGAGGCGGCCGCCGCCTTCACATCGTCCTTGGTGGCGGCGGAAGCGCCGGTCACGGACAGGAATTCATCGTAGACCTTGTTGACCGTGCCGGTGCCGATGATGAGCTGCAATTGTCCGTTGGACTCGAACATGCCCTTCACGCCGTCCACGTTCTCCAGGGCTTTCTTGTTCACCTTGCCGTTGTCCGCGATGACCAGGCGGAGTCTGGTCGCGCAGTGCGCCGCGCTGATGACGTTGGAACCGCCGCCGATATTGGCCGCGATTTCCTCAGCGCATTTTCTGTAGTCGAGCGCCATTCAGGGATCCCTCCTTTTTAATTTTCCATTTCTTGTCATATTTGGAACAAAACCAGACAAATCTGCACGGATATAGATATTATACTGGATTCTTTGCCTGTTGTAAATGGATAATTATTGCCTATTTTGCACAAAAGAGCAATCAGATCAAGCCGAGCTTTTGGAAGGCCCAGGCGAGGCCGTCGTCCTCCACGGCGGGACAGACCAGATCGCTGCGTTCCTTGAGGGCGGGGCTTCCATTTTCCATGCAGACGGAATAGCCGACGGTTTCGATCATTTCCAGGTCGTTCATGCTGTCGCCAAAGCCGATGGTATCTTCAAGGCCCAGGCCGTAATGGTCCGCCACGATCTTGACGCCCCGGCCCTTATCGAACTTGCGGTTGATGAGCTCGCCGTTGAGGCACTGATAGGCCGCCACGTCCTGCACCACAAAGTTGAAATCCTTTTCCAGCGCGGCCCTCGCGGGCATGAGCTGCTCCTTGGTCTTGCACATGAACACGATCTTATAGACGGGCCGCCCGTCGTATTCCTTCATGGGCAGGATGTTCAGCTGCTCGGCCAGGGCTTTGCGCCAGCGCACCAATTCGCTGTTGCCCTCGCCGGCCTGGGCCAGGAATTCGCCCAGGTCCTCGTCGCCCCAGGTGGCGTCCTTGGCCTCGATGGTGCGGAAGACGCCGTTTTCTTTGAGCAGGCGCATGCCCGTTTCAAATTGTTCCTTCGTCATGGGGCAGTCAAAGAGCACCTCGTCGCCCGCGAACACATAGCCGCCGGCGCCGGCGACGGCCCCTTCAAAGCCGAGCGCCAGCACGGGGGCCAGCATGGCGGGGTTGCGCCCGGTGCACAGGAACACCTTGTGGCCGTTTGCCTGCGCCTTGCGGATGGCGTCCATGGCGCTTGCAGGCGGGTTATTGCTGCCCGCGGGGGTCAGCGTGCCGTCGATATCCAGAAAAATCAGTTTCTGCGTCATGTCAATCCTCCTTAAAAGGTATGCAGGAGCCAGCGGAAGCCGTGCGGCGGCAGGACGACCCGTCCGGCGTCCGCCCTTCCGCCGTCGATCAGGTCAACATAGGATTTTTCATCTCTGAGCCAGGCGGTTTTTTCCTCCGCGCTGAAGTTGAACAGGGCCAGGAGCTGTTCGCCCCGGTAATAGCGCCCGATGCCCAATACCTGATCGCTGCCGGTATCCAGCAGCCAGGTATCCGCATCGGTATCGAAAACGGCGTGATGGGCCCGCTGCTGCTCCATATTGGTGATGGCGGAAAAAACCTTGCTCTCCGGGGTATCCTTTTGATTGCGAAGCTCCACCTTTTCCCAGTCCAGATCGCCGCGGTGCAGGTAGCGGCTGTCCTCGCGCTTCAAGGGATCGTCGTGGTACGTGCAGTCGTTCTCCTGGGCGATTTCGTCGCCGCTGTAGAGGACCGGCACGCCGCTTAACGTAAACATGAAGGCGTGCAGCATGGCGTCCGTACGGACGGCCTCCTCCATGGCGTTTGCATCGCCGCTTTCGCGCGCGGCCTGGATGCCGCACAGGCTGGCTGTGGTGCCGCAGAGCCTGGCGTCGCCAAGGCGCGGATCGTTGTTGTACAATTCGCCCCGGGCCTGGCTGCCGGGCCAGGCGCCGGTCAGGTAATCGTTCAGGTACTTCTTATGCGGCACTTCCTCCTGGCGGAACTGACGCAGGAACGCGTAATCCAGGCCCCAGCCGATATCGTCATGGCAGCGCAGATAGTTGAGGAAGGTATAAGCCTTGGGCAGGGAGAACACCTGCTCCAATTGATGCCTCAGCAGCCGCACGTCCCTCGTGGCCACGGTGTGCCAGATGGTCGCCATGGTGGTCACGTTATAGAGCAGATGGCATTCCGGCTTTTCCACGGACCCAAAGTAGGGCACCACCTTGCTGGGCTCCATGACCACCTCGCCCAGCAGCAGCGTACCGGGGCAGACGATCTCGCATACCATGCGCATCATGCGCACCAGCACATGCACCTGCTTCAGGTTCCGGCAATTGGTGCCCAGCGCCTTCCAGATGTAGGGCACCGCGTCCAGGCGGATGACGTCCACGCCGTGGTTGCACAGGTTCAGCATGTTGTCCGTCATATCGTTGAAGACGGTGGGGTTGGCGTAATTCAGATCCCACTGGTAGGGATAGAAGGTGGTCATGACCACCTTTTTCGCTTCCTCGCACCAGGAAAAGTTGCCCGGCGCGGTGGTGGGGAAGACCTGGGGAACGGTCTGTTCAAAGGCGTTGGGCAGCGTCCAGTCGTCGAAGAAGAAATAGCGGTCCTGGTATTCCTTTTCCCCGGCCCTGGCGCGGCGCGCCCATTCGTGATCCTCGCTGGTGTGGTTCATCACAAAATCCAGGCAAACGGCGATGCCGCGCTCGTGGCAGTCGTCGGCCAGGGCGGCCAGATCCTCCATGGTGCCAAGCTCGGGCTGCACCTTGCGGAAATCGCTCACCGCGTAGCCGCCGTCGCTTCGGCCTTCGGGGCTTTCCAGCAAGGGCATCAGGTGCAGGTAATTCACGCCGCAGTCCGTGATGTAGTCCAGCTTTTTTCTCACGCCCTGCAGATTGCCCGCAAAGGCGTTCACGTACATCAGCATGCCTACCAGGTCGTGCCCTTTGTACCAATCCGGAAATTCCTCCCGGGCCCGGTCCATCAGTTTGAGCTTTTCAGAGCGTTCCTCCCACAGCCGGTAGAGCATGTCCACAAAATAGTCGTAGGCCCTCTGGTCGTTGTGGTACAGCTCGCAGTACAGCCATTTCAACTCGTCTTCATGACGGCGGAAACGGGAGGCAAACTCGGGTAGCCAATGGTTTTTCACTGTAATCCCTCCTGTACTTCTTGCAGCGTCGGCATGGCCGGGATAGCGCCGCGGCGGCTGGTGGTGATGGACGCGGCTTTATTGGCGAAGCGGACGAACGCGTTGATCTGATCGGCGGTCAGGCCGTCCAGGCCGCCGTGCGCGGCGATCCGGCTCAGGAACGCGCCGAAGAAGGTGTCCCCGGCGCCGTTGGTGTCCGCCACCTTGACGGGGCAGCCCGGCGCCCGGCCCTGCAAATCTCCGCAGCGCCACATCGCGCCGTCGGGGCCCAGGGTGACCACGGCCAGCCTCACGCCCAGCGCCATCAGCTTATCGAGCGCTTCCTCGGGCGCTTTGACGCCGCAAAGCAGCGTCGTTTCCTCATCGCTGATCTTGACGATGTCGCAAAGCGGCAGCACGGCGCGCATTTGCAGGACGGCCGCATCCTCGTGTTCCCAAAGCGCCGCGCGGTAATTGGGGTCGTAGGTGATGAGCGCGCCGTCGTTTTTCGCCGCCTGCACGGCGGTGATCACGGCGTCCCGGCAGACGGGATCGGTCAGGCTGACGCTGCCAAAATGCAGGATGCCCGTGCCGCGCGCCGCCCGGATCGCCTCCGCCGCGTCGATCATGGTATCCGCGCCCGGCTTGCGGTAAAAGGAAAAGCTGCGTTCGCCGGCCGGGTCCACCGTCACGATGGCGAGGGTGGTATTGGCTTTGCCCGTCACCTGCAGGCCGTCCGTGGATACGCCGAAGCGGGTCAGCGTGTCCCGAAGCAGGCGGCCGTACGCGTCGTCGCCGACGCAGCCGATGAACCCGGCTTCGATCCCGAGCTTCGCGGCCGCCACGGCCACGTTGGCCGGCGCGCCGCCCGGATTGGCCGCAAAATGCGGGATGCCGTTTTCATCGATGTGCGTTTGGGTCATATCGACCAGGATCTCTCCGATGGATGTGATCTTCACATACTCACCTTCCCTATATGTTTTTGAATCCAATTGCGTGTGGCACAGCCGGAGCGTCCGGGGAAAGGAAGACCTTGTTCATTTGTGTTTTATTAATACCACTATACCATACTTGATCGGGCTTTGCAAGAAAAAAACCCATGCCGTGCTGAAACGGCATGGGTGAGGAACGAAGAGGGATTATTGCAGGAGATTGTTCAGGTTGAGGAGCGATTGCGCCAGCTCGCCGCGGGTCATGGGCTGATCCGTGATTTCGCAGACCGAGCCGTTTTCCAGGGGGAACTGCATGAGCGCGAAGAGCTGGACGACGATCTGATCGCAGTCCGCGAAGGTGATCGGCGTATCCACGGTATAGTCGGCGGGCACCAGGCCGTAGGAGGCAAAGAATTCCGTCGCTTCTTCCGGCGCGTTCGCGGGGCCGCCGGCAAAGACGTACAGCGCGCCGCACAGATCGCCCACCGTGGCGGGATCCTCCACGCCGAATGTATCCTCGCCCTTGGCGGCCATCAGGCCGTTTTCAAAGACAAAGCGCACGGCGTCATAGTATTCGCTGCCTTTCGGCGCGTCGGTGAGCTCCACCTGGGAGGCGTCCGCGGCGTTGAAGGGATTGAGGATCACATCGTACAGGTCGGCGTTCGCGTTGATGGCGGCGGCGCTGCCCGCGGTGGAGTGCACGCCGTTTTCCCAGGCTTTCCGGTAAATCTCGGCGGCGGCCTTCACGGTGTCGGGCGTGACGGCCTTGAGCTGGCGCATATAGTCCAGAAACCGGTCCAGCTTCTTTTCGTTCAGCGTGTCCGAAATCGCGCTGACCGCGCCCGCCAGCTCGCCCTGGGGCTTGGCCAGGCCGGAATAAGTGCTCATGATGTAGCCGTCCAGGGTATCCTGGTCCACGTCCATCTGGGCGATGATGTCCGAAAGGGAAGCGTACACATCGAAGGTTTCCTTCACGTTCGGGTCGCGGTAGGAAAGCAGGTACATGGCGCCGTTCTTTTCCACCATTTCGTTTACCGGCGTGTATACGCCCATCTGGTCGCGCAGGATGGGCATCAGCACCTGGTCGCTCACCAGCGATGTGATGGCGGACAGGCCCGCGTCGTATTCGGTCAGGCCCATATCGTCAAGCGTGGCGATTACATTGTTGTACTGGATGTTGCCATCCACGATCAGGGCTTCCCGCTGCGCGCCCACGGGCAGGTCATACACGGCGGCTTCCCGCTCCACGTGGTCCAGCTTCGCCATGAAGGCGTCGGCCAGAGGACGGTTCAATTCGATACTCTGCTCATTGCCAGCGAAAGTGGCGATAGCGCCCGCGTTGTTATGGAAGAAGGATTGGATGGCTTCAAAGTGCTTCGTCACTTCTTCGGGGTTTTCGCTCAGCTGGGTTTCCAGGTTTTCCAGGAAAGCGTAGTAATCCAGGAAGTTCAAGTAGTTATAATAACGGTAGAAAGGAGAGTTGTCCGCCATGCCGCGGTACAGCATGATGTTGTAAGCGCTGCTGTTGATGGTGGCGCGCACGGAGGTTTTCTGGGCCTGCACCTGCTCCATCAGCTTCTGGGTGTCGTCGAAGCGGGTCTGGAAGAGCAATTCTTCCATCAGGTCATAGCCTGCGGCCAGGTCGTCGTCCAGGGCATACCATTCGGCCACCAGGTACGGATGAATGGCGTCGGTCATGTCCGCAGTTTCGACACCGGTGGTTTTGTTATACAGGTAGCGGCTAATGAGCACATCCAGTTCTTCCTTGGTGTGCCTGTCGGTGTCCAATTGGCCCAGCAGACGGGTGAAGAGGCGCATCCAGTGAATGTCCTCCTGGGGCAGCGCGGCGGCGTCCAGCTTGAGGGACACAGAACCGATGCCGTCCACGCCCGCGGGCACTTCGATATGGCGGATGCCGTTTTCGTCGGTAAAGTCATTGACCGTGTAGGTTTTGATCTCCTCGGGCAGGCTGTCCACGGTGACGGCCTTGATCTTCGCCATCAGTTCGGTGTTGTCCTCTTCCTTGGCCGGAGCGTTGGTTTCATCCACGATGGCCTGCAGCTCTTCCTGCGTCATGCCGGCCTTGATTTCAGCCAGCTTCGCCTTCAGGGCCTCGTCCTGTTTTTCCTTCTCGCCGGGGGCGGGATAGGTGGTGGTGAGGGTGTAGAGCTTCTTGTCCGCCAGCCACTTCGCGGCCGCTTCCTTCAGCAGCCCGTCCCGGTTTTCCCGGTCGATGGCGGACAGGGAGTCAACGTAATCGACGTAGCTGAAAGGATCGCCTGTAACGGCGTATTGGTATGCGATGTTGCTCATCACGCCTTCAACGGGGTTGCCGCTTTCAGGCGCCAGCTTGGTGGAGATGTTCAGGCTGGTCATGGCGCTGTCCACCATATCCTGGGGGAAGCCGTTTTCAGCCACGTTCCTAAGCGCGTCGTCCACCAGCGCCTTGAACGGCTCGGCGTCGCCCCGGTTCATGCCGGAAGCCACGAAAACGATGGCGTCGTCCGGCGCGGCCAATTCGCGGCCGCAGCTGACGGAACCGGCGGGGAACGCTTTCTTGAAGCTCTGCTGCAGGGTGGAGGCATTTTCATTCAGCATGAGGCATACGTGATCGATCAGGTTTTCCTGCGCGGTGTCGCCCTTCATGCCGGGGCAGAGAATATAGTAGTAGATCACGGTCTGGTTGGTCACGTCCGTCCCTTCGGCCATGGGGAAGCCGAACTCGGCGGACACAGCTTCGGTGATGGGGGCATAACCGGCGTCCTCAAAGGTGAATTCCGCCTTTTCATAAGGCGCGAAGGCTTCGTCCAGCAGGGAAAGGAAGGCGGCGTAATCCTCGATCTGGCCGTAGAGAACGGCGAAGCAGTTGGAGGGATGATAGTATTTGTCGTGGAAGTTCTTTACATCCTCATACGTCATTTCCGGAATGTTCTGTGGCATGCCGCCCTGGTTGAAGCTGAGCGTGGCGCCGGGGAAGGTGCGCTTGTTGGCGTTCTGCAGCGCCGCGCGGGCAAGCGTGATGGCGCCCTGCATTTCGCTGTACACAACGCCCTCGTAGGTCAATTCGCCGTCCAGGTCAGGCAGGTTATAATGCCACGCCTGGGTCTTGAAGATGCCCTCATCCGTCATGATGAGCGGATGGAAGCAGGAGTCCACATAGTAATCCGCCAGGCCCAGCAGCTGCGTTTCGGACAGGGAAGCGACGGGATAACTGGTGCAGGCGTCGAAGGTATAGGCGTTTATGAGGGTATTGTAGGTTTGGTAGTTGATATTGAAGAACAGGGAAGTAGAGGGATACTTCTCCGACCCGAAAAGGGTGGCGTGTTCAAACACATGGGGCAGGCCGGTATCGTCGCTGGGCCGGGTGGGGAAGGTCAGCTGGAATGCCCGGTTGGTATCTTCATTGGCGATCCAGAGGAGCTTTCCGCCGGTTTTCTGATGCTCGAACAGCACCAGCTCCGCGCCGATCAGCGGGAAATCGCGGATTTCCTTCACTTCAAAACCGTTCACCACCTCGCCGACGGCGGGCAGCGCGTTGTCCGCCGCTTCGGCAAGCGCCGGCACGGCGCCAAGCAGCAGCGAAAGGATCAACAGAATGGACAGGACTTTTTTCATGCGTGGATTCCTCCCTTGATTTGGACTGTTTCCAAGATTATAGCACAGGATTAAAAAAAATACACCTCTTTTTTCTTCGTATATTTATACGTTCTTCCCCTTGCGGGGCCCAGCTGTTTTCCGTATAATGAAGAAAGCCGGCCATCCGGAGCGTCCCGCGAGGGGGGACGGGCGATCTTAGGACGAAAGAGGCGTTCAGGTGGAAAAGAACAAGTACCTGGGGGACAAGGAATTTTATAAAAAAATCGCGATGATCGCCCTGCCGATCTCCGCCCAGCAATTGATCACCGTGGGCGTGAACCTGATGGACACGGTGATGCTCAGCTCCATGGGCGACGCGCAATTGTCCGCCTCCGCGCTGGGCGGGCAGTTCATCAACCTCTTCCAGATCTTCTGCATGGGCATCGGCATGGGCGCGTCCGTGCTGACCGCGCGCTATTGGGGCATGAAGGAGCTTCCGTCGCTTCGCAAGGCCGTCACGATCATGCTCCGCTTCGTCCTGGCCCTTTCCTCCGCCTTTACGCTCATGACCGTGTTCGCCCCGTCGGTCATCATGCGCTTTTACACCGCGGAGGCGGATATCATCGATTACGGCGTCACCTACCTGATCTGGCTGATCCCCACGTATTTCTGCATCGGGCTTTCGCTCACCTGCACGATCGTGCTGCGCAGCGTGGGCCAGGTCAGGATCCCGCTGTGGAGCTCCATCCTCGCGTTTTTTGTGAATGTGTTTTTCAACTGGGTTTTCATTTTCGGGCATCTGGGCATGCCCAGAATGGAAATCGCCGGGGCGGCGCTCGGCACGCTGATCGCCCGGGTGTTTGAGCTTGCGTTTATCTGCGGCCATTTTTTCTTCCGGGATCGGAAAATCAGCTATCGCCTGCGCGACCTGCGCATGAAATGCAGGGATCTGACGCGCGAATATTTCCGGGTATGCGTGCCGGTGCTGGTCAGCGACGGGCTTTTGGCCCTTGGCAACAACGCGGTGGCCATGGTGATGGGCCGCATCGGCAAAACGTTCGTCGCGGCCAATTCGGTCACCACCATCGTGCAGCAGCTTTCTTCCGTGCTCACCCAGGGCATCGCGCACGCCAGCTGCATCATAACCGGGCACACCATGGGCGAGGGCGATATGGAAAAGGCGCAGCGGCAGGGGTATACCTTCCTGGGCATCGGCCTGATGCTCGGCGTTTTCGCGGCGGGCGCCATCATGCTGCTGCGCGGCCCGATCATCAACTATTACCAGGTATCGGAGGAAACGAAGGCGATCGCCTGGGAGCTGATGGACGCCATCGGCTTTATCGTCATTTTCCAGGCCATGAACTCCGTGCTCACCAAGGGCGTGCTCCGCGCCGGAGGCGATACCCGGTTCCTGATGGCGGGGGATATCCTGTTCCTCTGGGTCGCGTCCATCCCGCTGGGCATCCTGGCCGGGTTTGTGTTCCATTGGCCGCCCTTCTGGATCTACGCCATGCTGAAAATCGATCAGATCATCAAATGCGTCTGGTGCTTCTTTCGCCTGCGCAGCCGGAAATGGATGAAAAGGATCAGGCCGGCGGAATGAGATATTGAAAAAGGGCCCCGGCTGGGAGGCCCCCGATGATGGATCCCCCGGCAGGAGGAAGATGCGATGAAGAGAAAAGGAACGTTAAGCGGAAAAACGCGGGAGGCGGGACGGAAAAACTGGAAGCGCCTGGGCTTTGCCGTGCCGGCCGCCGCCTGCCTTTTGCTGCTGTTCTATCTGCTTCCTTCCATTTTTTCAGGGGATCCGCACGTCCGGGTCCTCAGCGGCCTGGAATTCCGTATGCCCGACGGCTTTTCCCAGCGGTATTCGGACAGCCGCTATGCCGTCTGGGAATATACCGGGAAGGAGCGCAAGGCCGGAAGCCTGATCCTGGACGCGGACATCCGGGACGGAAAAGCGCGCAATTTCAGCACCGTGGAAGCGGTGCTTTCGGAATGCGACTGGCTCCGGGACGCGGAAATCTACGTCAATCCCCAGGGCGTGCGCATGGTCCGGGGCTTCGCGGAATATACGGGCAGCACCGAGCGGCGGTATTACATCGAAAGCGCGGGCTCGGTGCTGCTGATGAGCATGCATGAGGATGAAAGGTATTACAGCCCGGAGGACTGCGAGACGCTCATGCTCGCGGTGGCGGAAGGCGTCCGCCGCGTGAAGTGAAGGCGTTATTGGCGGTAATACGCGCTCAGGATGTCCGTCACCGCGTCCTCCGCGCCGGAGAGGATCACCCGCCACAGCTGCCCCGCGCTGAAAAACCGGAATTCGATATCCTGCCCGCGTTTGGTGATCTCCTCGCAGAAAAACGAGGAAATGTCTTTTGCTTCCTCCGCCGAGACCGGGAAATCCAGGATCGTGCAGATGCGGTTGGCTTTCTTGTAGGTATCGCCCAGAAAATCATAGATCAGGGCGTTCCGCTTGGCGGAGGACGCCTGCCGGACGGCGGGCCGGTCCAGGAAGGCGCTTAAGTCTTCTTCCGTAAAGCACCAGTTTCCATCGATTTTTTCTCCCTGCAGGATGCCCATTTTCAGATAACTGCGGAGCGTACGGGTGGTCAGCCCGGAAATCATCGCGACCTGGTTCAGATTGTAAGCCATATCCTAACCTTCTTTCTAAAGATCATTTTGGAGAACCGTTCCCACAGCCCCCATTATAGGGGCGGGCGGAACCGAAAGCAAGATGAAAACAGGCGCCGTTTTCACCCCATGAGAGATGAAACGGCGCCCCGTTTTCCTATTTGTTTTTTACAGCAGCGCATTGTACGGCCCGGGGAACACAGGGCCTTCGGGATGCGGCGCGCCGGAAGCGTCGCAGGAAACCAGGGGATCGGGCGCGACGGGCCGGATCGACGCGGGAGAGAGGATGAGCTTTAAGCGCTTCATTTGGCTGGGCAGGGCGAAGGGAGCTTCCTCGCAGGGGATCAAGACATAGCGGCCGTCCCTTTCCTCCATGCTGAGCCAGGCGTTCTGTCCGTCCAGGTCAAAGCCGTAAAACTCCTGCCAGGCGGGCAGGTTCAGGCAGTTTTCGGGCTCCGGGTACATGACCCTCAGGTATCCGCCCCGCATTTTCACGTACAGGTTGCCTTCCGCCCGGTTATCGGCGGTGGGGAAGCAGATCGCCGCCTCGCCGCAGTCATAGAAAATATTGTTGGCAATGACCGCTTTGCGGGAGGTGCCGCCCCGGTCCATTCCGGAAAAGCGGAAGGAGACGGGCTTGGCGTAGTATCCGCCGTAGCGGCAGCGGCCGATCAGGTTATGCGCGATATGCAGCCGATCCGTGCCCTCGCCATAGATGGCGTAGCCGTTCACTGTGTCGTTTTCCCGCAGCTTGTACCAGCCGGAGGAGCCGGGCTCCGCGGGGATCTTCGCCGGATCGAAGCGGCCCTCCACATTCCAGATCACGTTGTTGTCGATCAGGTTCACCCCGTCGCGGGTGCACTCGATGAAGATGGCCTCCCTTTGCTCGATGCCGTTCAAGAACAGGTTGCCGGTGATGCGGTTGTTTTCGTTGCCGCAGTCCAGCCACAGGTGATCCGCGCGCAGGGTATTCCTAAAAACGTTGCGGCGGATCAGGCCGTTCACGCTGTTATGCAGCTTGATGGCCCCGGCTTCCCATGAAAGCTCCATTTTCTGCCAGCCCGTGCCCTCGATCACGTTGTCCTCGATCAGCATTTCCTCGGCGAACAGCCCCGCGACGCCGCACACCCCGGCGTCCCGGATCGTGCAGCCCCGGATCACCGAATGGCCGATGATCTGCCCGGGCGTATGCTCGTGATGCCAGCATTCGTTGCCCACGTCGATCGCCACGCCGTTGCTCCAGTTCACCTCGCAGTTTTCGATCACCCAGTGATGCCCGCGATAGGCGGAAATGGCTCCGCGCTGGGGCACCGGCGCGCCGGTGGCCGCGTGCTCGCAGACAAAGCCCTTCACTTTGATATAGGAAAGGAAGGGCTCCTCCGGCGCGAAGCACTGCTCCCGCACCGTGATTTCGATTCGGTGCGCGCCGGGGTCTTCATCGCCCGGCAGGCGGAAATGCACGGTCTGGCCGTTGTGCTCCACCCAGTACGCGCCTTCGCTGTCCGCCAGAAGGTTATACAGCGGCACCTGCTTTAAGGGCCTGCCGTCGCAGAAGACGCAGCCGCGGCGATTCAAATAGGGCGTCATATCGGTTTTGTCGTATTCGATGAACAGGCGGTCATGCAGGATATTCACCGCGCAGAAGGGATTGTAGCCCCTAAACATGTCGGGGGACAGCCGGTGCGCCCAGATCCGCACACGGGAAAGATCCTTCCGGGGGCCGAAGCCCTGCATGCGCCAGCCGGTGCTTAAAGCAAAATCCGTGATCTGCTCGGACGCGCGGATCACCACGGGCCCGTCGCCATAGGCTTCATAGCGGATCATGTCTTCCGGCCCCTTCCCGCCGCGGCGCGGATGCACGCACTCCCGGTACAGCCCGGCGTGTACCCGCACCAGCGTGCCGGGCCGGGCCAGATCAGCCGCGCGCTGGATGGTTCGGAAGGGGTGCGCGGCGCTCCCGTCATTGCTGTCGGAAGCGAGGGGGTTTTCCCCGTCCACATAGAGGGTTTCTTTGATCGGCGTTTCCTTCTCCCAGAAGGCAAACGCGTTCCCGTCGGGCAGGATGGCGGATAAATCGGGCTTCATGGCGTAACTTCCTTTCCAAATTCGTACGGCTGTGTTTTGCGTATCAGGATGCGGCTGTACGCAGTATAGCATGAAAATGTCCGCCGCGGAACCGGGCGGGACGGAAAAATAAAAATTCTTCCGGAATCCGCCGTTTCGTGGTATAGTGATAGGGAGCATGAGAAACGAGGGGATGGCATGTGCGTTGGCCCGCTCAACGCGACCGCCGATCCCCGCGCGCTGGGCGGCCGTCCTTTGGCGGCCGCGGCGAGCGAACGCAATTGGAAAAGCGGCGAAACAGATCAATGGATTCGGCGCGTCAAACCCATGTTTACAGCGCCAAGAAGGAGGAATGCGCAATGGACCTGATCCCGAGCTTTTCTGTGGACCACACAAGGATCGTCCCCGGCATCTTTGAAAGCCGGGTGGATACCCTTGGAGAAGAACTGGTGACCACCTTCGACGTGCGCCTGAAGAAACCGAACGCGGAACCGGCGATCGACCCGGCCGCCATGCACACGATGGAGCATATCGTCGCCACGTACCTGAGGAACCATCCTAAATGGAAGGATAAGCTCATTTACTGGGGGCCAATGGGCTGCTTGACGGGCTTTTACATCATCGTCAAGGGCCGCCCCGCCGCCCGCGATATGTACCCGATCATCCTGGATTCGTTTCGGTACGTGAGCGAATTTGAGGGAGAGGTGCCCGGCGCGACAGCGGAAAACTGCGGCAAATACCTGATGCACGACCTTCCGATGGCCAAGTGGGAGGCCAAAAGATATGTGGAATACCTGACGCGCGCGAAAGAAGAAAACATCTTTGAATATCCCAAAACGGAAAGGCTGACCCTCGAAGACGGCCAGGCGTTCTTTGATTCCTGACGAAGGCGTTGCGCGGACGCTTTATTCCTTCCCGTTCCCGCCGTCCGTTTTCCCTTCTTTGAGGACGGCCACGGCATTGGGATCATATTTGCGCGCCATGGTGTGCGCGGCCTTGCGGTTGGCCACGGTATCAAAAACAATGGAAAAATCGTAATCCGGCGGGTAGAGCTGGGCGGCGGGCACCAGAAGCCTCAAGCGGTTATGGCGCACCGTCATTTTTTGCCCCTGGAACTGGATGATCACATTGCCCTCGTCGTCCGCCGGCTGATACACGATCGCCGTCTTCTTATGGGGAAGCAGCATCACGCTGTCGCCCATCGTGAAACGCTCAAACTGGGCTTCAGGCGCTGTGTGCAGGCGCGTCAGGCGGCTTGCGGGAATGCGGGCGCAGGGGCGCTTCCCGGGTCCTTTGGGCGCGCCCGGCCCCTGCTGCGCGACCTGCTTCGCCCGCGAAAGGATGCCATCCTCCATGCCGAGGCGGCGGGCGATCTCAATGGCGCAGCTTTCGCCGCTCACGCCCATTTCGAGCCTGTACAGCGGCAGGAGCGACACCCAGTCAAAGGCCATGCGCGCGGAGATCACGCGCTCCGTCTGCTCCGCCCATTGCTTGATCTGCGGATCGTGCGTGGTCACGAGGAAAAAGCAGCCGCGCCGGAGCAATTCCTCCAGGATCGCCGCGGCCAGGCCGGAGCCTTCCGCCGGGTCCGTTCCGCTGCCCAGCTCATCGAGCAGCACCAGGCTGTCCCGGCTGCATTCGCGCAGGATGCGGATCACGTTGGTGATATGGCCGGAAAAGGTGGACAGATTCTGGCTGATGCTCTGGCTGTCGCCGATATCGCACAGGACCGCGTCCATCATGCCGATCACGGTGCCCTCCCCGCAGGGGATATGCAGCCCGCTTTGCGCCATCAGCGTGAGCAGGCCGACGGTTTTCAGGCATACCGTTTTGCCGCCGGTATTCGGCCCGGTCACGGCGATGCCCGTATCCGGCAGCGCCAATTCGAGGTTCAGCGGCACGCAGGCGTTTCGGTCCAGCAGGGGATGCCGGGCTTCGACCAAACGGATCCGCCGCTCCGCGCTGATCTCAACCGGCCTGGCGTCCATTTCCGCGCTCAGCTTGGCGCGGGCAAAGAGCGCGTCCAGATCGATCATCGCGCTGATCGCCTCTCTCAGCGGCTCTTCCTCGGACGCGACCCGGTCGCTGAGCGTCCAGAGGATGCGGCGCTCCTCGGTGTCGATGTCTATCAGAAGCGTTTCCAGGGTCTGCCGAAGCGTCTGTACGGCCGTGGGCTCCATGAACACGGTATTCCCCTTGGCGGAGGAATCCACCGCGCGGCCGGGAAACACGCTCTGATACTTTTTCTGCACGGGCACCACGTATACGCCGCCGCGCTGGGTGATATAGTTGTCCGCCAATTCCTGCTTATGGCGGGATAAAACCTGGTTGAGCTTTTCGCGGATCTCCTGTTCGCTGCGTTCACGCTGGCGGCGCAGGCTGCGCAGCGCGGGCGAAGCGTCGTCCAAAATGACGTCCTCGCGGATGGAGCGGTCGATCTCCTCCTCGAGCGCGCACAAGTCAGGCAATTGCGTATGCCAGGACGCGATGCCGGCGTTAAAGCTCCGCGCGCCCTCCAGATATCGGCGCATACGGCGCACCGTCACGCAAAAACGCGCGGTCTGGCTCAATTGCGCGGGAAGAAGCATGCTGCCCCGGGCAGCCTGCGTCAGGCCGCTTTCCGTCGCGTCCGTTTCCGCCAGCGGCGGAAGCCCCGCGTTTTCAAGCACATACCGCGCGGCGGTCGTTTCCTCCATGCGCGCCTTGCAAAGCCCTTCATTCAGGATCGGCGCGGTTTCAGAAAGCTTTTGACGCGCCGCGCGCGAAACGGCGTGATTTTGCAGCTTATCAAGGATGATATGGAATTCAAGCGTCTGCATATCCTGTGTCATGGTATCGATCCCTCTTATATTTTTATTGACATGTATAAAGGATCGGGATATGCGGCAGGGAGGAAAACGCAATCAAAAAAGTGCCCGGCATCCGTCCGTACCGCGCCATGGCATCAGCAAACAAGCGGCCATGCCGCCGCTTCTTTCAATCAGCCATGTTCCCCGTTACAGAACCGATTCCAAACACTGCCTCCACTGGATTGCCCGCTTATGGCGGGATCACTGACGGGATCATGATAGCACGCCCGAAAAGGAAAGTCAATCGTTTTCTTGCTGCAATCGTTTATTTGCCCGCTTTTTTTCGTTCTTTTCGCGAGGCGGACGCCCGATTGCCAAAGAGCCTGCTTCTGAACAGGATCACGTTCATCAGCGCGAAGAAACCCATCAGGATCAGCAGCGTCAGCCAGGGCCTGACAGGCGCCAGCGTGGCCAGCAGCATCAGCGGGAAGCCGAACGCGATGGCGGGAAAATTCTGATACACCATATTATCCGAAGCGGGGGTCTTAAAATCGCCGTCGATTTCGCGAAGCAGCACGATGCCGGTGCTGGCCGTTCCGGTGAGCATGCCGTACATCATCAGAAATTGCTCCTGCGCGTATTCGGGAAAGAGGGATTTCGCCACGAGAAGGTTGTATACATACGTGATGGCAAGCCCTGTCACCCCCATGATGAGCAGGACGCCCGGATAGTTTCTCAGCTCGCTCACCCGGATCGCCGCGATGCCAGCCACCACCATCAGATCGAAAAAGAAATTGCTTGCGCGGGTCATCAGGAACGTGTTGATATGCTCCTTCCGAATGATCTTTTTCTTTTTCATCCAGTTCATCAGGAGCTTGACCAGCGTGGCGGACAGGACGCCCAGCAGGAAATTGAACCCGAAGACCACCGATTTCATCCCGGGCAGCAAAAGGCCCAGGCCGTGCATCAGCAGATACGTCACCAGATATGCGGTAAAGATCAGGGCGATCTGGATCGTCATTTTATCGATGCTTTCCTGCATGGGGATCTCATCGTAGGATTGGATCTCCTCGGAGCGCAGGGGCTTTTCCTGATGGTCGCTGATCTGGATGATCCCCTTCTTTTTGAGGATGTTCAGGTGGATCACGCCGCCGACGCTGGCGCTGAGAAAGCCCAGGGCAGCGATGGTGAGGCCGAAGCTTTTGCCGCCCTCAAAGCCGTATGTGTTTTCATAGATGCCGCCGTAGTTGAGGGCCTGGCCCGTGCCCTGCCCGTAACCGAAAGGCAGAAGGATGCCGGCGGCGGAAAAAAGATGGCCCGCGATCAAGGAAGCCACGAGGGAAATGGCCAGGCCGAAAACCGCCTGGAGCAGATAGGTGCCCACGGTGGTGACGCCGGTATTGAAGATTTCCTCGGCCCTTTTCTTCGTCAGCTTTCCCCGGGAAGGCTTGAACGCGGAAGCGATGAACCCCAGGGCAAGGCAATGGTAAGTGATCATTTCCAGCACGGCGGAGCCGTTGCCGCCGAAAAACTGCGTATCGAACATCGCCTGGCCGGTGATCCCCTTATAAACGCCTTCCGCGGCGAGAAGGAGGCCGCCGCCAAGCACGGAAATGGGGATCAGGGATTTTCTAAGGAACGGGATGGATTTGCGCAGAACGTTTGCCGCCAAAAGGCTCACCAGCAGGATGGCCACCAGGTTCAGCCATCCCCAAACATTAAAGTCCCAGAAATTTTCCATTCTGTTCTCCTTTGCCGATGTCTTTATACCGGAAATAAAAATTCATGTATTTGAGGGCGTTGAACCGTTTTCCGGCCTTTAGCTGGTAGGTCGTTTCGCCGTGATAGATATTCAGCTTGTTTTTCCCCAATACCGCCATGCCCTTTATTTCGGAAAAGGGCAGGGAAAGGGCGCTTTGCCCGCCTTCGTCGATCACGATCCGGTCGCCGTAAAGGGAGAGGGCGGCGTCTTTGCGCAGCAGTTTTTTTTGCTTGCAAGCGATCACTTCATACAGCGCCGATCGATCCCGGTACAAGGGCGTTTCGGTATGCCGGCTCATGTCCAGGCCGCTTACGAACGCGTTTTGATAATCATACCATTCGGTGATATACCGGAAGGGAAAGGCACAGCCCACGCCGGTCAGCTTTTTATCCCTTCCGTATTCGATCCCTCGCCCGCATTTTTTGCATACGGCGCGGCTGCCGCCGCTCTCAAACTCGGAAAGCCCGCACCAGGGGCAAACGTACATGGCCCTTTCCAGGTATTCCGCCCGTTTCCTGGATTCATACAAGCCGTCCGAAACGCCCTCGTTCACCATCAGGCCCTCCCGGATGCGGCGGAAAAGCTCGTCGTCGGACAAACGCGCGTATTCGTCCGGCTCCAGCACCTCGGACACATACGCGTGGATCCTGCCCCGGCGGATGTTATCGCTCCAGCGGGGCTGCACGCCGTACCCTCCCTCGATGCGGTAGAGGGCGACGGGCAGGTTCAGCATGCGGGCCAGGGTCGCGATGGCCGGGCTCATATACTCGGTTTTGCCGCTGTAGGTGCGGTTTCCTTCCGGGGCGATGGCGATGGTGCCGCCTTCTTTGGCAACCTTGACGCAATTGCGCAGCGCCGAAAGATCGACGGTTTGCTTGCGGATCGGGATCGGCGCGGCGCCCCAGCGGATCACATCGGAGATCCAGCCCTTGGAAAAAATATCCTCCGTCGCCAGATAGTATACGGGCCCTGAGAAGGAAAGGCCCACAAAAAACTGGTCAAAGGGGGTCTGGTGGTTCATCAGGATCAGATAAGCGCGGCTGCCCTGCTCTCTGAAACGGTCGGCCTTCGCCCCGTACAGCCAGCGGGCGAAGGGATAAAGCAGGACGGCGGCTATATTGCGCATCACCCGATGGCGGCGTCTGATCCAGGTTTTCTGCATTGTGCCTTCACGCATACGCTTACTTCATTTCATTGTTATTTCCGCCCGCGGCAGGGGTTTACGATTTCCGCGTGTCCCCGCAATCTCCATCCCATGGACGCTGTATCGGGAGCGCCGAAGCGGGAAAGCAGATTTCCCCGCTATTATATCGCAAAAAACTGCTTCATACAATCAAAAAGCATCAAAAGATTTGCATTATTTCTGTTCCCTGGCTTTGCGTCAGGCGGCGGGAGTCCGAAAACGAGGAGCGGCGCAGCATCGTCCATTTCCCGGATTCTTCTCTTTTGGCCTGGAAAAAAGGAGGAATACGAGCGATCAAAATAGAAATAATGGTTCATCGCTTTCCATGGAACTTTTTTACGGCTTCCCCGTCTATATCCATGGAAGCCACACAACAGCGCTATGGCGCGGAATGGAGAATGAACGATGATGAAAAAGATCCTTGCGATCGTCCTTGCTGCCCTGATGCTTGCCGGCGCCGCCTGCGCGGAAGAAACGCAGCCCCTGAGCGGCGGATGGACGCCCGCCGAAGATTACGCCGTCACGGAGGAAATCAAGCTCCTGCTCAACAAGGCGATGGACGGCATGTCCGGCGTGGGCTATACCCCTGTCGCCTACCTCGGCTCCCAGGTCGTTGCCGGGACCAATCACGCCATCCTTTGCCAGGCGGCGGTCGTCTATCCCGGCGCGAAGCCCTATTGGGTCATTGTTTACCTGTATGAGGATCTGTCCGGGAACGTCAGCATCCTGAACATCGCGGATCTGGATGTCGGCGCCCTGTGCACATACGGGGCTGCCGAGCAGTAAGCAGGCATGGGATCTGCCGAATTGAATCGAGGATCAGGCGAGAAAGACGGGGCACAGAAGAATCTGCCTGGAAACCCACACGAACCTGCAGGCGGCGATCCATCTGTACGAAAAGGCGGGATACGAAGAGATCGAACGGCCGGCGGCCGTCGTCCGCAGCACCATGAATAAGTTTTACCTGAAGGAGCTATAAGGCGATGCCGCGGGCGGCAGGCCTCAGCCCGTCGAACGAGGAGAAGCGGACATGAAAAAATGGTACGACGAAGAATACGAATTCACCGTGGAGGTGACCGGCTTTCTGCACGGGGACCATACGGAGCGGTATTGCCGCAATGGAGAGGAAATCGGCGATACGTACAAATGCACGTACGGCTGCCCCGTGAACCAGGCGGGGTACGGGATCTGCTCCAAGACCATGATGATGCTCTATCCCCTGATGGAAGCCGTGCGAAGCGGAGGCGACCTGGAAAACCTGGGCGGCGACGGGAAATATTCAAAAACCATCGTTTGCCCGGATGGATGCGTCATCTTCCATCTGACGGCAAAGCCCCTGGGGAACGAGAACTTCCACAAGGGCGGCTTCTGGGATTATCCGGACGAAACGTGATGCGAAAAGCGCAAGAAAATCGAGGGAGGACGAAAGCCCACCCTCGTTTTTCTTGCAGAATACTTTTTTACTTCGCCATGAATTCCTGAAGCTGACGGTTCACTTCGGCCACGTATTCGATGATGCCGGCGGCCTCCAGCTCCGCGATGGCCTTGGGATACTCGGTTTCAAAATCCACATAGCCGTACAGGATGGGAGCGAGCTTCTTGAAGGCTTCGATGCACGCGGTTTCGACGGCTTCAAACCCGGTGTTGTCGAAGGCGAAGCCCAGCATGGCGGAGGGGATCGCCTCGTCGTCCCAGTGGCGGTACATCTCGATGTATTCGTCCGAAACGCCCTCGCCGAACACCTGATAATTGGCGTTGCGGAACATCCACTCATAGAAGTAGCCGTCGCCGCGGGCGGTTTCGGACAGGGTGACCAGGCGGCCGTTTTCATCCAGCTTCCAGTCCTTGCCTTCCTCGCCGTAGAGGCAGAAGAGGTAATTCTCCTGGCTGCCCCACAGCCAGGCCAGGAATTTGAGCGCGCCTTCGGGGTTCTTGGCGGAATAGGGCACGCACAGCACTTCGCCGCCGGTGGCGTTGATATAGCGGGGCTTTTCGGGAGCCAGCAGATAGTTCTTGAGCACCGCGTCGGGATCAGCCACCTTCACGCTGCCGATGATCTCGTTTTCCTTGCCCAGAGAGCCTTCCACCCACAGGTACAGGCCGGTCTGCATGCGGCTGTCGCGCTCGTTGTACTTGATGGAGACTTCATCGCCGTACAGGCTGTCCAGGAACATTTCGCGGTTGAATTTCGCCACTTCCTGGAACGCCTGGGTATGGGCGTAGCTGTACGCGGTCTTGCTTTCCTCGCC
>JAFXZO010000063.1 GCA_017541205.1 Clostridia bacterium
CATGGAGCTCATGACCGGCTCGGATCAGCTGGATGTGGCGGAGCTTTCCGTATCCGCCGGCGTGGATCAATTGGAAGCCTACGCCAGCGCCATTGCTGAAAACAGCGCCGGCGTCAACGCCCGCCTGGTGAAGCGGGTGGCGCGTTCCGAAGCGTCCGTGCTGGAAAAGCTGACGGCGCTGATGTTCCTGGTGACGCTGGTGGTGCTTTTGCTCACCATGATCTGCGTTTCTACGACCATGATGGCCGTTGTTTCTGAGCGCAGGCGTGAAATCGGTCTGCGCACGGCGCTTGGCGCGTCGGACGGTTCCATCCGTGCGGAATTCTTGGGCGAGGGCCTGTTTTTAGGGCTGCTTGGCGGCGTGATGGGGGCCGTGCTGGGCTTTGTGTTCGCCCAGGTGGTGAGCGTGAACGTATTTGGCTCGTCCATCACCTTCCAGCCCCTGCTTTTGCCCGCGGCGGTGGTCGTGTCCATGCTGATCGCCGCCGTGTCCTGCCTGCTGCCTATCAAGCGCGCTGTGGCGATCGATCCGGCCCTTGTATTGAAAGGAGAATGACTGTATGAGCCTGCTTGAAATCAAAAACGTCTCCAAAATCTATGGCGAATTAAAGGCCCTGGACAACGTGAGCATCCATGTGGACAAGGGCGAATGGGTCGCCATCATGGGCCCCAGCGGCAGCGGCAAAAGCACCATGATGAATATTATCGGCTGCATGGATAAGCCCACCAGCGGCGAAGTTCTGCTGGACGGGGTGGATATATCCAAGGAAAGCAGCAAACATCTCACCGACATCCGCAGGGACAAGATCGGCCTCATTTTCCAGCAGTTCCATATGGTCAACTACCTGACGGCGGTGGAAAACGTGATGGTATCCCAATACTATCATTCCATGCCCGATGAAAAGGAGGCGCTGGAAGCGCTGGAGCGGGTGGGCCTTCGGGAACGCGCCCGGCACCTGCCCAGCCAGCTTTCCGGCGGCGAGCAGCAGCGCGTCTGCGTCGCCCGGGCGCTGATCAACCATCCCGAGCTCATCCTGGCCGACGAACCCACCGGCAACCTGGACGAGGCCAACGAAAACATCGTGCTGGCGCTTTTTGCCCAGCTGCACAGGGAAGGCACCACCCTCATCGTCGTCACCCACGACCCGGAGGTGGCCGAGGCGGCCCAGCGCACCATTGTGCTGGAGCACGGCAAAGTGGCCCGTGAGGTCATTAACGAAAATTTTGGGAAGTGACGAGAATCTTTCCGGGGGAAACCGCTCTTTGAAGTTTCTTCGCACGGCCTGCGCTTCGCTTGCCCGCGCTGTGGTTCTAAGTATCTTTGCGGTCAACGCGGCAGGCGTCTAAAGCCGCCTGCCTGTGAGCGGTTTCCCCGGACCCCCATCCGAGAAAGCTATAATGGGAGGATGTTCATGAAAAAACAGATTGTTCCGGGAATCATTATTCTGGTTTTATCGCTCATTATCGTTATTGGCAGTCAAACATTTTTATCTCCGTGCCTGCATGAGGACGGTTCCTTTGGCCCCTGCCATGGAGCGGGGCAGGCGCTGATGGGATTGGGCTGTGCGGTCGGCATTTTGGCGATCCTTTCGCTGTGCGTTCAAAAAGCCCGATTGGGGACGTACCTGAGCGCCTTGCCCGTCTGCGGCTTGGGCATTCTGACCCCCGGCACGCTCATGGATCTTTGTCACATGAGCACCATGCGGTGCCGCATGGTCATGCAGCCCGCCATGATCCTTCTGTTCTCCGCGGCGCTTCTTTGCGCCCTGACCGGCGCGATTTTGACCGCGAGAAAGTAATCCGGCGATGAAAAACTTTTCTCTGTCTGTGAAAAACCTCGTTCGGAAGCCCGGCCGTACGTTGGCGCTGGCGCTGCTCACCGCGTTTCTGGCCCTGGCCGTGTTCGGCGGATCGGTGGTGGTGCTGTCCCTGCGCAAGGGCCTTAACAGTCTGGAAGCCCGTTTGGGCGCCGACATCATTTTGGTTCCCTCCGAAGCGCAAAGCAAGGCGAGCTTCCAGAACATGTTTCTGCAAGGGACGACCGGCGCGTTTTATATGGACGCCTCCGCCCTGGAAAAAGCCCTGGAAGTGGAAGGGGTAGAGAAAGCCGCGCCGCAGACCTTCCTGGCCTCCTTAAAAGCGGACTGCTGTTCCATCAAGATCCAGGTGATCGGCATTGACCCGGAAAAGGATTTCACGGTGCAGCCCTGGATCGCGCGGAGCCTCACCCGGGCATTGGGCGATATGGACGTGGCGGTGGGCTGCAAGGTGGAGGCGGGCATGGGCGAGATCATCCGCATCTATGAACAGCGGTGCAAGGTGGTGGCCCGATTGGAAGCCACGGGCACCGGATTGGATACGGCGGTTTACTGCAGCATGAACACCATGCGTCAGCTTTTGAAAGCCGCGGAGGAAAAGGGCGTGAGCCACAGGATCGAAAGCGGTGATGATGTGGTTTCAGCCGTTTATATCAAGGTGAAGGACGGCTATGACATCGACAAAGTGAACAGCCAGCTGAACAGCCGCGTGCGCAAAGCCACTGCCGTTCGTACCCGCAGCATGATCACCGGCGTATCCGACAGCCTGGCCGGGATCAGCCGGGCCGTAACGTTCCTGATCGCCGCAGTATGGGCGCTGTCCTTTCTGGTCCTGCTTCTGGCTTTCGTGCTGATCATCCGGGA
>JAFXZO010000064.1 GCA_017541205.1 Clostridia bacterium
ACGCGCTGGAGAATTTTGAGGGCACCATCCTGGCCGTATCGCACGACCGCTATTTTATCAACCGCTTCGCGACCCGCGTGGCGGTGCTCGGCCCGGACGGCATCAAGGAGTACCTGGGGAACTTTGACGATTATCAGGCGCGGCTCAAATGGGAGCAGGCCCAGCAGGGCCAGGACCCGCGCTTTGCCGATATGACCCGCACCGAGGCCGGAAAGGAAAAGAAAAAGCTGCGCCTGGCCAAAGAACAGCTCAAAGCCCTGAAGGAAGCGGTCGCAAGGGCGGAACAGGGCGTCTCCGATATAGAGGAAGCGATCGCTGCCCACGAAAAAAAGATGACCACGCCGGAAATCTATTCCGTGCCCGAAAAGGCGGCGGCAGCGGCAAAAGAATACCAGCGCTTGAAGGACGCCTTATCCCAGGCTTATACGGATTGGGAACGGGCCGAGGAAGCGCTCAGGGAAGCGGAGGAAGCATAAATGAACGCACCCATTGATTTAAGCGGCGTCACCCTGACCACCGAACGGCTGATCCTGCGCCCCTTCCGGCAAACGGATCTGGAGGATTTTTTCGCGTACGCCTCCATGGACGGCGTCGGCCAGATGGCGGGCTGGGCCCCGCACAGGACCATCGAAACGTCCCAAACGATCCTGAACCATTTCATCGCGGAAAAGAAAACCTTCGCCCTCGAATACCAGGGCCGCGTGATCGGCTCGCTGGGCATCGAAGAATACAGCGAAAAGGAATACCCGGGCTTTACGGAGCAAAAAGGCCGGGAAATCGGCTATGCGCTCTCCAGGGATCACTGGGGGCGGGGGCTGATGCCCGAGGCAGTGAGAGAAGCGCTAAGGTATCTGTTTGAGGATGTCGGGCTCGATTTCGCGGCGTGCGGGCATTTCGCGGGGAACCGACAGTCCGCGCGGGTGCAGGAAAAGTGCGGCTTCCGTTTCTTCGGCGTGAGCCCGTACACGACGCAGCTGGGCACGCAGGAAACGAGCGTCAACAGCATCTTGACCCGGCAGGATTGGCTTAGCGCGCGGCGGGAAAAAGCGAAGGAGATGCTTGCTCTGATCGAAGCGCGCCATAGCTACCGGGGGGCCTATAAGCCGTCTCCCGTGCCCCGGGAGGATTTGACGGCCATCCTGCGCGCGGGCCTTGCCGCGCCTTCCGGCTGCAATAAGCAGACCACCAGCCTGATCGCGGTGGATGATCCCGGGGTGCTCGCGTCGATCCGCGCGGTCATCGATCCGCCGGTCGCCGAGACTTCCCCGGCCATGATCTGCGTGCTCACGCGGCGGATCAACGCCTACCGGGACCGGTGCTTTGCCGTGCAGGATTACGCCGCCGCCATCGAAAACATGCTCCTGGCCGCGAACGCGCTGGGCTACGAAAGCTGTTGGTATGAGGGCCATATCACGGACGCCGACCGGATCGGGGATCAAATCGCCAGGCGCCTGGGCGTGCCCAAGGACTACGAGCTCGTCTGCATCCTGCCCGTGGGGATCGCCGCGGATACGCCCAAAGCGCCCGTGAAAAAACCGTTTGCGGAACGGGCGTGGTTCAACGCCTTTGCGGGCGAAAAAGGATAGGATCGCCGCGTTTGTTAAATCTTCATGAATAATCGCAAATTTGGCGAAAAATAGAAGCTTTGGCGGCGGGACAGGCCTTGCAAAGACTGTTTTTTTCCTGTATAATTAATTAGATGGATAGACTGCCGGTTTATCCAGGAAACCCGAAAATCCAAATCCGAAAGGAGATAGATTCCCCATGGGCAAGAAGTATGTGTATCTGTTTACCGAGGGCAACGCCACCATGCGCGAGCTGCTGGGCGGCAAGGGCGCCAATCTGGCCGAAATGACCAACATCGGCCTGCCCGTTCCCCAGGGCTTCACCATCTCTACCGAAGCCTGCACACAGTACTATGAGGACGGCCGCAAGATCAACGATTCCATCATGGCCGAAATCATGGAAAACGTGGAAAAGATGGAAAAGATCAACGGCAAAAAGTTCGGTGATCTTCAGAATCCGCTTTTGGTGTCCGTTCGCTCCGGCGCCCGCGCCTCCATGCCCGGCATGATGGATACCATCCTGAACCTGGGCCTGAATGACGACGTTGTGGCCGCCATGATCAAGGGCAACCCCGATCCCAAGTTTGAACGCTTCGTGTACGACTGCTATCGCCGCTTCATCCAGATGTTCTCCGACGTGGTCATGGAAGTGGGCAAGAAATACTTTGAGCAGCTGATCGACGCCATGAAGGAAAAGAAGGGCGTCACCTACGATACCGACCTGACCGCCGCCGACCTCAAGGAGCTGGCGCAGCAGTTCAAGGCCGAATACAAAAACCAGCTGGGCGCGGATTTCCCCTCCGATCCCAAGGTGCAGCTGTACGAAGCCATCCGCGCCGTGTTCCGCTCCTGGGACAACCCGCGCGCCAACGTGTACCGCATGGATCATGACATCCCCTATTCCTGGGGCACTGCCGTGAACGTGATGCCCATGGTGTTCGGCAACCTGAACGAAAACTCCGGCACCGGCGTCGCCTTCACCCGCAACCCCGCCACCGGCGAAAAGGTGCTGATGGGCGAATTCCTGACCAACGCCCAGGGCGAAGACGTGGTGGCCGGCGTGCGTACCCCCATGCCTATCACCCAGATGGAAGAAAAATTCCCCGAAGCCTACAAGCAGTTCGTGGACGTGTGCGATATCCTCGAAAAGCATTACCGCGACATGCAGGATATGGAATTCACCGTTGAAAACGGCAAGCTCTACATGCTGCAGTGCCGCAGCGGCAAGCGTACCGCCCAGGCCGCCATCAAGATCGCCTGCGATCTGATCGACGAAGGCATGATCAGCGAAGAAGAAGCGCTGATGCAGATCGACGCCAAGTCCCTGGATATGCTGCTGCATCCCACCTTTGACCAGAAGGCCCTGAAGGCCGCCAAGCCCATCGGCAAGGGCATCGCCGCTTCTCCCGGCGCCGCCGCCGGCCATATCGTATTCACGGCGGAGGACGCTGTGGAGCATGGCAAGAAGGGCGAAAAGGTCGTCCTGGTGCGCCTGGAAACCAGCCCCGAGGACATCGAGGGCATGAAGTTCAGCCAGGGCATCCTCACTGTCCGCGGCGGACAAACCAGCCACGCGGCCGTGGTGGCCCGCGGCATGGGCACCTGCTGCGTGTCCGGCTGCGGCGACATCAAGATGGACGAAGCCAACAAGTGCTTCACCCTGGCCGGGAAAGTCTATCATGAAGGCGACAGCATCTC
>JAFXZO010000065.1 GCA_017541205.1 Clostridia bacterium
CCCGAATACGGCGCCGATGCCGATGGCGATTCCGAACGTTGCCAGCACCAGCAAAGTTTGATCCTCGATCCCGCTGTTATTGAGAAAAATGGAGCAGACCATGCACGTCAGGCAGATCACGCCGCCAACGCTGATATTGATGCCGCCTCCGATCATAACAACCGTCAGGGAGCAGGCAATGATAATCAGGTAGGAATAATAATTCGTGATATCAAAGAGCACCTGCGGTTTCTGAAATTCCTCGATCAAGATAAGCGCTGCGCCGTACATCAGCAGGAAGATGCCGCCGCTGATAATGGTCAGCAGCTGAGCGTCCGTCAGCCGCTCAAATTTCTTCTTTCTTCTCAGATCCGGCTGCATGACAGTCATATCATTCCACCTCCTTCGCCTGGGAAGAACGGAGCGCCATCCGGATTTTACCGCTCACGGAAACCAGCCAGTTTCTCACAACCGGTGATCCGGCAATCATGATCACAATGATCACGATGGCTTTATAGGCTTTCATGCTGTCCGGAGAAACCTGCATGGCGTTCAGCGTCGTGGACAGGGTCTGGATCGTATAAGCGCCCAGGATGGAGCCCCCCAGACGGAACTTGCCGCCGCCCAGGTTGTTTCCGCCGATGGCCACTGCCAGGATCGCGTCCATCTCGATGGAATCCATCAGGGATTTCGTCGTCAGCGTGCCCAGATTGCTGCACTTCACGATGGCGGCTACCGCCACGCAAACGCCCAGCATCACGAAGCTCAGCAGCTTCACGGCCGTCGGGTTGATGCCGTTCAGCTGCGCCGCCTTCTGATTGATCCCCACCGCCTGCGTATACAGCCGCAGATTCGTCCGCTTAAAAACCAGCCACATCAAAAGCCCCATCAGGATCACAATGAATATGGACGTGGGGATGGGCACCCCCGGGATCACCTTCCCCATGGCAAATATGATCGGATCATCCAGCTTGATGGAGCCAACGCCCAATACCTGAAATAAGAAGTAATAGGCGATGGACCGCCCGCAGGAAAACAGGATCAGAGTCGCGATCATGGGCTGGATTTTGAAGTATGCGACCAGCGTGCCGTTAAAGAGCATGAACACGATCGCCGCGATGATCGCCGCAATGATGCCGAGGATCACGTTGGGCCACGCCACCGATGACAGCGTGGAGAGCTGCTCCTCATGCTGGGGATGCATCATAATCACGAAGAACGCGCCGGCAATGGCGCCCACCGCGCCAACGGAAATATCCTGCCCGCCGCAGGCCGCGGTCACCAGCGTCATGCCCATGGAGATAATCGCCAGCACGCTGGCGCTGTCGATGATGCTGATGATGTTTCCCGAGAGCACGGAGCCCTTATCGTCCGACGCCACCGATATCGCAAAGAAATGGAAATCGCCAATCACCGCGCAGCGGATCAGATTAAATAGGATCAGCACGCCCAGCGCCACCAGCGGCATCGCCAGCGCGCTGAGGCTGCCCTTGAGTCTCTTCATAATAGCGTTCATTTCACTGCTTCCCTCCAGCGATGGTCTGCATGATCTGGCCCTGCGTCAGCTGGTCCCCGGTCAGCTCGCCCACGATGTTCCGATCCCGCATGACGATCAATCGGGAGCAGGTACGCAGCATTTCCTCAATCTCGGAAGAGATAAAAGTCACGCTCATACCTTCCTCAGCCAGCTTCAGCACCAGCCGCTGAATCTCCAGCTTGGTGCCCACGTCAATACCGCGGGTCGGCTCATCCAGGATCAGGTAATCCGGGTGCGTCAGCAGCCACCGGGCCAGGATCACCTTCTGCTGATTCCCGCCGGAAAGGCTTCCGATGGGCGTATCCTGGCTGGCCGTTTTGATCTGAAGCGCCTTGATGTACTCGTCCGCAAAAGCCTCCATTTCCTCCCGTTTCATCGGGTGGAAGAAGCCCTTCATCACCTGCAGCGCCATGATGATATTCTCCCTGACGCTCAGGTCGGCGATGATGCCGTCCCTCTTCCGGTCCTCCGCCAGATAGCCGATGCCGTTTTTCATGGCGTCGTGGGGTTTGGTGATTCGAACGTCTCTTCCCTTCATGCTTACCCTGCCGCCTGTCACCCGGTCCGCCCCGAAGATGGCGCGTACGCTTTCGCTGCGGCCGGAGCCCAGCAGCCCGGTAAAGCCGTTGACCTCTCCCTTGCGGATGCTGAAATCGAAGGGCCTGCTTTCGGTGCTGGACAGATTTTGGGCCTTGTAAACCACCTCGTCGCTGCCTGCGCTCTTCTGGCCCACCTGCTCCAGGCTTTCCATGTCGTTCAGGTCCTTGCCCATCATCTTGGCTACCAGCTGCACCTGGGGCAGCTCCGCCACCGGCCATTCGCCCACCAATTCGCCGTTCCGAAGCACGGTGATCCGGTCGCCGACCGCGTACACCTGCTCCAGAAAATGGGTCACAAAGACGATGGCTACGCCCTTGTTCCGCAGATCCCGCATAAGCCCAAACAGCATCTCCACTTCCTTCTCATCCAGGGAGGAGGTGGGCTCGTCCAGGATCAGCACCTTGCATTTCATGTCCACCGCGCGGGCGATGGCCACCATCTGCTGCACTGCCAGGGAGCAGCGGGAAAGCTCCTGCTTGGCCCTTGCCGGAATATTCAGGCCTTCCAGGATTTCCGTTGTCCGCTTGTTGCGGGCCCGCCAGCTGATAAAGGCGCCCTTGGCCCTTCCGATGAACATATTTTCAGCCACTGTCAGGTTGGGGCAAAGGGTGATCTCCTGGTACACTGTACTGATGCCGATATCCTGGGCATCCTGGGGCGAATGGATTTTTGCCTCTCCCGTCACACCCTCGATCCGGATGCTTCCCGCGTCTTTCTCATGCACGCCTGTCAGCACCTTGATCAGCGTGGATTTCCCGGCGCCGTTCTCCCCCATCAGGGCGTGGATCTCGCCTTTACGCAGGGTGAAATCCACATTGTTCAGCGCCTTGGTGCCCGGAAACTGTTTGCAGATTCCGCGCATGGTCAATACCACCTGATTTTCTTCATTTGGCATTCGGGCCAGCTCCTTCCGCTCTATGAGAAAAACGCGGTATGAACGCGCGTTTCAGTCCGTTCATACCGCGCCTGTTGGTTGGCTAAGGCAAATTACAGTCCGTAATTGTCGATGTCTTCCTGGGTGATGGTCTTGGCGTCAAAGCCCTTTTCCACGGAAATCACCTGGTTCAGCTCATTCAGGCCGAAGGCAGACAGATCTTCGCCGTTTTCCAGGGCCTTAATCATCTGGTCGATAACCGCAGCCTGGAAGGGAGAGCACTGGCCGTCATAGTTCCATTCGCCGGCCAGCAGCTTTTCCAGCGCCCACTTGTTGCAGTCGAAGCCCATGATGATGACGTCGCCGTTCACACCGTGGGTGATCTTCTTGGCGTCCAGAGCAGCCACAACGCCGTCGGCCATGCCGTCGTTTTCTGCGTACACGATGTTGAACTTGATGCCGGCGTCGATGGCGGCTTCAGCGATCTTGCGGGCTTCTTCGGGGTCCCAGGTGTCGCCGCCGGTGCCTTCACGGACGATGGTCCAGTTGGCTTCGGCTTCGCACTTCTCGGTCAGGGGATCGCTGCGGCCGATCTGAGCGGCGCTGCCAAGCTGGCCCTGAATGTGCAGGATGTTGTATTCTTCCAGGCCCAGGCTCTCCAGCCAGGCAACGGCGGTTTCGCCTTCAAGGCGCATATCGGAAACAACAGCCGCAGTGTAGTTGGAAGGATCGGTTTCGATCATACGGTCGAAGAGGAACACGTCGATGCCGGCATTCTTCGCATCCTGCAGCACCGTATCCCAGCCGGTGGTATCGGCGGCGGACACCAGGATGTAGTCCACTTCAGCGGTGATGAAGCCGCGGAACGCATCCAGCTGCTTGTCGGCAGTGGGGGCGGTCACAAAGGTGGCGTCATAGCCGTTTTCCTTGGTGAAGGTGTCGGTCAGGTTTTTCACGTTCGCCTGGCGATAGCCGGATTCAGCGGGATCCAGGTTGATGATGCCGACCTTGATCAGATCGCCGTC
>JAFXZO010000066.1 GCA_017541205.1 Clostridia bacterium
GTGGTACGGCCGGCAGGATTCGAACCTGTGACCTTCAGAGTCGGAGGGGGTGGGCCGTATGCGGGGAAAGCCTTATATGGCAAGGGTTTTGCGGGGACGGCGGAATGGCTGAACCCCGTTTTGAACCCCGGAGGCCAGGGCGTTGAGTTGGCCGAGGGCCGTCTGCTGTCGGTGGGCGCCGGCGTGGTCGTAAATGTGGAGAATCATCTTTTCGTCCGAGTGGCCCATCCAGATCATGGCCTGGTGCATATCCACGCCGGCGTCGCAGAGCATGGTGCAGAACGTGTGCCGGAGGTCGTGGGCGCGGATCTGGACCGGGCGGCCGGCCGATTCGGTGAGGGCGTGCAGCCAGGAGGCCCAGGCGCGGCGGAATGCCACGTCCGACATCATCTCGCCGGAGGCGCGGATGGCAACGGGATCCGGAAGGTTCGACAGGAACGGGGCCAGCACGTCCAGGATCGGGACGTCCCGGCGGCCGGCGGCGGTTTTGGGTGTGGTGAGAATGGGCTGGTTGGATTCAAAGCGGACGGCTTTGGTAACGTGGATTACGCCGGCAGCCAGATCCACGTCGTCCCGCCGGAGGGCCAGCAGCTCGCCGCGGCGCAGGCCGGCATAGAGCATGATCAGCGCGGGGACCTGGAAGCGGTGGGGCGTGCGGAGGATCAGCGAGATCTCCCAGGGTTCCAGGGCGCGGTGGGATCCGCTGGGTGCTTTCGGCGGCGCGGTGAACCGGGAACGGAAGGGGTTCTTCCGGCAGTATTCGTTTTCAATGGCCGCGTCAAACAGGGAAACATACAGCATCTTTGCCCGGTGGATGGTGGAGGCGGAATAGCCGGCATACGCTTTCCATACGGCCGCGGCGGCATCCACGGACACGTCCGCCAGGGGCTGGGCGCCGATGACGCTGCAGAGTTTGTCCAGCTGCCGGGCATAATCATTATAGCATTTGTCAGATACGCCGGCTTTATGCAGCGGCAGCCATTGCGCCGCATATTCGGCGACGGTCAGCGTCTTTGCCAGCAGTTCGCCGGCCGCTTCGGCACGCTTGTATGCGTCCCGTTTATCCTGCGCTTCTTTTTGCGTCCGTCCATAAAACTGGATCCCGTGATACTTGACCTTGTAGCGGCCGTCCTGCCGCTGTATCAGCTTTTGGCGGGGCATGAGGATCTCCTTATTTACCTAAAGTATACTCCTTGTCGAATTCGACATTGTTCAGGTTGATGCTGGGAAGTATGATCTGCATTCGGAGCATGAGGACAGACTGCTGAATGAGAAACGAGCGAAGCGTGCTAAGCGTATAGGCAGCCGCATTGATTGAAAGCAGGCGGTCCATCTGGTGCTGTGCTTCTTCGGATTCGTTGTCAACGGAAAGGGTGGAAAACGAAACGGCTTCGCCGGTCAGGAAATCGTTCGAATAACCGTCAGCTGAGATGGCAAAACGGACGGACAGAATGCCAGCATAACACTTGTTTTCGGATTTATACTTATAATCTTTGTGAAAAGTCAGTTTCCAGGTTAGGTTTACCTTTTCCAGCGCGGGGGGAAATATCGGATCCGAATATTGGAAACTGCGGATGCGCCAATCGTGCATCTGGAAGGGTGAAATAATCTTTTCGCTCATATTGTACCTCGTCAGGCGGCGGAAGCGATATCGTCAAAGTTACAATCCGTCAGGATGGGATTGGAGGGAATCGAAACCTGCACCGGCGTGAAGGAGAGGGAAACGCTGCGCCCGAGCTTTGCGGCGATTTCGGAAAGCGTTTTCAGGCTGATGTTCCGGCTGCCGGATTCATAGGAGGAAACCATTGCCTGGGACATATCGAGCTTGGCAGCCAGCTGCCCCTGGGTCATCTGGTGCTCCTGGCGATAGGAGAAGAGAAGCAGGGAAAACTCGTCGATCATATCACTCATGGAGACATCCGCGAGGACTTCCGGGGTAAGGGCTTCATGCTGGTGCGCGGAGAAAAAATCGTACAGGGAAACAGCGTTTTCTAGCTTCATTTCATTCATCCCTTTCTGAGTCTGCCTAAAACTACGTCCTTCGCATGGCGATAAGCGCCATTACGGTTCTCACGAAAAGCATGCATCAGGATCATCGTGGGCCCGTCCATCAGATAGAGGATCCGAAGGTTGCCTAGCTGGCGGATATGGTTAAAGCGCAGGGAAAAGCAAGGATAAACGGTTCCGCCTTCGCTGATGTCACCGACAAATTCGAACCAGTCATGCTTCTTTCTGGCTTCCTGCGGGTGCTCATACCAGAACCGGATGCGCTTTTTCATCTGCGCTTCCAGCACAGCCAGGTCGCCGTCGGATGGTAAAAGCGCCCGCAATTCCTCCTGACAGGCTTCATGAACAATCGGCTTTTTGAGCGGCGAAAGGTCGGGCGTTTCCAGGTTATAAAGGCGATCATACGGAATTGGCGGCATGGCCTCAGCTCCATTATATAACTTATAGGTTATTTGTCAACCAGAAAAAAGAAACAAGAAGGGGAACAGGGAGAGGATCACGCCTCTCCCTTTTTCGCGTCCGGGCGTGGGTGCAGCTCCAGCAGCTCCAGGACCACGGGCCGGATCGTGTCGTCCGCGTTCCGCCAGAGGGTCAGCAGCCGCTCTTCGTCCGCCGAAGTCGGCAGCCGCGTGGGCGTCACTTCCGGTGCCGGCGGCACATCATAGCCCATGAGCCAGACAATATCAACATTGAAAAAAGCGGCAATCTTTTTGATAGCAGAAGAACGGGGCGAACGGATCCCACGGCGCCAGAAGTTCACCGCTTGCTTTGAAAAGACAAGCGCTTCCGCAAGGGCTGTTTCAGTCATTCCTGATTGCTCCAAAAGCAGAGAAAACCTTTCCTCAAAACTTGATACGTCATGCATGGTTTTGCCCTCCTGTCTACATTGTAAACGAAATTCGACCAAAAAACAAGTTTTTTAAAGAATATTTTCTACATTCGGTTGACAACGAATGATTTGTGTGTTATTTTTAAGAGGGTCAACGAAAAGTAGACAGAAAGGAGTGATACGATGCCGGACATCAGCTTGAAGGGAATGATCATCAGCAAGTGCGGAACCGTGGCAAAGTTTGCGGATGAATTGGGCTGGAAGTATTCCAAAGCTTCAAGGATCGCAAACGGCAGGCAGGACCCGACGGCAACGGACATCAAAAGCATGGTACGGCTTTTTGGTATCCAGCTGCCGGAATTGTTCTGCTCAATTTTTTTTGGCGAGAAGTCTACATAATGTAGGAATCGGAGGCGTAACCATGCCGTACTGCGTACCAGGGCGAACGAACCCGGAGCGGCGCTGCCGGATCTGCGGTGAACCGATCCGGTTCATCCGGACAGAGAAGGGCAAGCCGACACCGGTAGACGCGGCGCCGGCGTACTACATCCCAAACCCGAA
>JAFXZO010000067.1 GCA_017541205.1 Clostridia bacterium
CAGGCAGGCAGACAGGCAGGCAGGCGGCAGGTAGGCAGGTAGGCAGGCAGGCAGGGATAAATCTGCTTTCTGACAGCGGTTCGCTTTTTGCGCGCGTTTCATGGGGCTACGGCCCGTGAGGCGCGCGTTTTTTGTGCGCAGAAATCAATCATGGGCTGTTTTCCCGCATGAAAACAGCAACAATGAAGAAGGAAAGCATCGGCGTCATCCTGAGCGGGCGTGGAGCGAAAGGGCCGAAGCGCCTGGAAAATGATTCGGTGAATCGTTTTCAGTGAAGGCCGGGCGGCAGCCCTGTCCTGAACGCCCAGTGAAGGATCTCCTCCTGCGCTGAACAAACGCCAAACAGCAATGAGGTTCTTCACTCGCCGCATCCGAATAGCGGCGGTTCAGAATGACAGGAGTGGCGCGTTAAACCAACCAGGGAAGTTCCATAGATGAAAACCAGGACAAAACAAAAGGAGGAAAGGAAAATGAAAAAGCTGTTGTTCGCCCTGGCGGCGCTGGCGCTGGTGATCCTGCTGCTGCCCATGCAGGAGGCGAAAGCGGACTGGCATTATGGTGATACTTGTCCTGGATGCAGCAGGACTGATCTTGTTGTGGCACAATATAATGGCGATTATCATAATGTTATTTGTACAGGATGCAATTACTTTGTAGATAACTATGATGAGGCCTTTGGCTTGCTTGAAAGACATTCCGGCGGCACGGCCACCTGCCAGGCTCAGGCGGTTTGCGAGGTATGCGATCAGGAATATGGCGAGATTGATGCAAACAATCATGACCTGATCGACCATGACGCGCAGGCTCCTACCTGTACGGCCATCGGCTGGGATGCTTACCAGACCTGTTCGCGGTGCGATTACACCACCTACGAAGAGAAAGCTGCTCTTGGTCACGATCTGGTTGACCATGCGGCGCAGGCCGCTACTTGCACGGCCATCGGCTGGGATGCTTACGACACCTGCTCCCGGTGCGATTACACGACCTATGTGGAAAAGGCGAAGCTGGGCCATGATCTCATTCATCACGACGCGCAGGCCGCTACTTGCACGGCCATCGGCTGGGACGCCTACGACACCTGCTCCCGGTGCGATTATACCACCTATGCGGAAATCCCCGCGCTGGGGCATGATCTGGTGCACCATGACGCGCAGGCTCCGACTTGCACAGAGATCGGCTGGGACGCCTATGACACCTGCTCCCGGTGCGATTACACGACCTATGCGGTAATCCCCGCGAAAGGCCACACCGAAGCGATTGATCCCGCCGTGCCCGCCACCTGCGCGAAAACCGGCCTCACCGAAGGCAAACATTGCGCGGTCTGCGGCGCGGTCCTGGAAAAGCAGCTTGTGATCCCCGCCCTCGGCCACGTTTTCGGCGGCTCGTGGCAGCCCGCCGCCAAGGGGCGGCATGCGAAGGCCTGCGGCCGCTGCGGGGCGCAGCACGCCGTGGCCTGCGCCCTGACCACCGTTTCCGTGGACGATGAAAACACCGTCACCCTGTGCCCGGTGTGCGGATATTTCCAGGATATGGAAAACATGGAGGCCGTTTCCCAGGCCAAGGCAAGCGGAAAAACGCCCGGCGGCAATCTGCGCGTGTTCCTGTCCAAGCAGGGCGCGGAGCCTCGCCTGCTCACCGTGGCCTTTGAATCCGGCGGCAAACTATTGCAGCCGCAGGGAGAAGTGACGATCAGCCTGCCCGCGAAACTGCTTTCCGGCTATGATCTGATGCTCCTCAGTCCGGACGGCGAAGAAACGCCGATCGAATGCGGCCTGAACGGCGGCAAAGTATCCTTTATCTTAAGCTTCACGCAGGACGGCCAGCCCGCGCCCGCCGCGGTCCTGTTGATGATCCCCAAGAACTGATACGAAATTGGATCTTATAGGCGAAGGACCTCCCCCCGCTTGGCATAACGCCTGCTTGGAGGGAGGCCCTGCGCTTATCACGCCGATGGCCGGTAAAAATATCGATCGGTATGAACGTTTTGCATCAATGAATCATTTTTCTTCTTCCGGCTCCACGATCATGACCACGTCGCCCAGCTTCCGCCCGCCTTTCTGCGGGGTGGAAAAAATGCCGCCGTTAAAGTACATGACCGAGGACTGCCCGCCGTCCAGATTGTAGGCCGCCTTGCAGCCCAGCTCCTCCATGAATTGGGAAACCTGGGCCAGGGTCAGCCCCTTATTGGTGCGGCCGGGGCTCAGGCGGCTCTGGGTCCCGCGTCCGTCCACCTGGACGAAGCAGTAATGCCCGGGCTCGTAATACCCGATGATCGAGCGGGGATTATGGATGCCCACGGAAGAATTGAATTCCGTCATATGCTTGCCCTCGCTGTCCAGGAGCGCGGGGCCAAAGAGGAAGGTCTGCCAGATCTCGCCCCCCTGCGCCAAGGCGGCGATTTGTTCGTGCACCAATTCGCCCGCGGGGATCACGGCCATTTCACCGTTGGTATAAAGGATGCACAGGTCGCGCTTGCGGTTTTTGGTCTTGCGCAGGATCTCGCCGTTCATAATGACCCAGCCCATATCCAGGTTTTCCGCGCTGTCGCTGGTCATGGACAGGATGGCCCCGTATTTTTCGGAAATCGCCGTGATCTTGGCGGTCCCTTTTGTCCATTGATCGGCCAGGCCGCGCTGGAAGCTTTCCAGGGAGCGGACGTAAATATCCGCCACGTACACGTCCGCGCGGTCGCTGCCGTGGTCCACCCAGTGGGAGCTGATGCTGATATAGATATTCTGGCTCTGGTAGGTGGTGCTGGTGCGGATGATTTCCTGGCCTTCATCCAATAAATAGGCAGGATCGCACAGCGGTTCGCCGGGCGTCGGCTGAAAATCCGTCCTGCCGGGCGCGGCGGACGCCGAGCGGCTCTCCCCGCTTTCCGCCGCCTTTTCCTCTTTTTGCGCGGGCATGGCGCTTTGCGGGATCGACAGATATTCCGTCATCATATAGCCCGTCCGCTTGCCGACCTGCACGCGGCACCACGTTTCGCCCCATTCAAGGATGGTCACGGGCGTATCTTTTTTGTATGTATCCAGCACCTTTGCGGATGCGTCCGGTTCCTTGCGAAGCTTCAGGGACGTCGTTGTGCGGGCATAGCCGTCCGCCGCCGATTCCGCCTGGACGGGCAGCGCGGCTGAAAAAAACAGAGCCAGCACAACAAACCAAACAATCATTCGTTTCGTCACGGTTCCCTCCCCAAATATAGTGGAATGATCCTGCTTAGTATACAATGCCTGGTTGCCTTTGGCAAGAGACGCGGCGTTTTTTCTCGCGCATTTTTACAAAGAGCAGGAAGCAAAAAACAAAAAGTGTTCAGTATTCCGTAATAAAAATGCAAAATCCGAGGGAAAATTATGAACGTTTGAGACATTTGGCATATTGACAATTATAGGGTTCAGGCTTATAATAACTGAGTAAACTTATAGAGGCATGGAATGATGCTTTGTTGGTTTACGCTAAGGTGCGCCCGCTTTTCGCCTCTGGAAGGCCGGGTGGGCCTGATTCCAACTGGGCCTTCAAACGGCTTACGGTTTCCGCTGGCCGGATGGTCAGCCGGAAAGGACCTGGTATACCGCAGCGGGTGGATGGGGAGAACGCCTTAAGGCGCGTTTTGATCATCCCGCGCTGTGAGAACGGGGGTGAGGCGTTGCAAAGGAGGCATCGGCTGCGTAAGCGCGATATCCTGCTGATCGCGGCCGCGGCGGTTTTGATCCTGGCTGGGCTTTTCCTGGGCGCGCAGTGGCTGGAGGACAGCAATGCGAACCCGGAACCCAAGGGGGATTATCACCAGCGCTTTGACGAGGAAACCATCACCGTCAACGGGAAGAAGTACCGGCAGAAGAGCAACCTGCTCACGATCCTGGTAATGGGCGTGGATCGGGACTCGGACGCCCCCTTCATCAACAACAACCGCAACGGCGGCTCCTCGGACATGATGCGCCTGGTGATCATCGACCCGGCGGAAAGAAAGATCAGCCAACTCGCCATCGACCGTGATACCATGACACCGATCACCATCCTGGGCATGATGGGCAACCGCTCCGGCGTGCGCACGATGCAGATCTGTCTGGCCCACGGGTACGGGGACGGGAAAGAGAAAAGCTGTGAACTGGCTGTGGAAGCCGTGTCCAATCTGCTTTTCAGCATTCCCATCAAATACTATATCGCCATGAATCTGGACGGCATTTCGGTGCTGAATGACAGCGTCGGCGGCATTACGGTCACGCTGGAGGATGATTTCTCGCACATCGATCCCACCATGACCCAGGGAACAGAGATGACCCTGGTGGGCAAGCAGGCGGAAATCTTCGTCCGCAGCCGTATGAGCATGGCTGTCGGAACCAACGAAGCCCGTATGAAACGCCAGGAAAACTACATGAGCAAGCTGACCGACGCGCTTCTTGTCAAGATCAAGGGCAGCAGCAAGTATATCGGGACGCTGTTCGACGATATGACCCAGTACCTGTGCACCAACATGAGCCGCGCCAAGATCGTCAACGAAGCTTGGTCAGCCCGGGATTATCAGCGGGATCCGGTTGTAACGATCCAAGGCACCCACACGGAAAACGCGGAAGGCTACACGGAATTCTATGCGGATGAAGCCGCACTGGAGCAGGTCGTCCTCGACCTGTTCTACCTGGAAACGAAGTAAAGCCCGGAGAGGGGTTTACGATATGCGCGCACTGGAAACAGGCCGCACAATTGAAAGGAGTAAAAAATCATGAAAAAGATCGTTAGCGTCTTCCTTGCTCTGGTTCTGGTTCTGAGCGCTGTGTCCGCCCTGGCTGGCAAGAGCGCCAACACCAATGATGTCTACCAGAAAACGACCGCTGAGGAAGGCAAATTCACCGTGGATCCCGACAGCAAAAAGGCTGCGGAACTGCTTGAAATGCTGAAAGAATCCGACTCTGTGGATGAATTCTTCGGCGACGTCATCACCGCCGACGGCAGCACCGCCACCCTGAGCGAACTGCTGGGCTCCGATGACCTGGTTGTGAACGAGTTTGTCGGCGTCTCCTATGAAGGCCCCACCGATAAGCTCATCAAGGCTGCGATCACCGTTCCCTCCGTGTACGAAAAGGACGAAAAGGTCATCGTTGTGATCGGCATCATCGATGGCGAAGAAGTGACCTGGTACGCCTTTGAAGGCAAAGTGGAAAGCGTTGACAGCAACAGCAGCACCATCATCGTTGAACTGACTCCCGAACTGTTCAAGGCGATGCAGGATAAGGAATGCGTCATCGCGATCGTAAGCGTGAACGCTGACTAATCATGGATACATGCCATGGGCACGGATGAAAGGGCTGGTCCTTTTATCCGTGCCCTGGTATTTTTGTGCACGGCAAGGAAGCGATGCCGAAAACGGCGCCGCCTGTTTTTCATGCGTGGATGCAGGCCTGCCGCGGGCGGGACGCTTCTTTGTCTTGTAACGAATGCTCAGATCGGAGAAGGATCACATGTCTGAACAACGAAAGACGCTCAATACTGCGCCTGCGCAGGGAAGATCGGCCGACACCGAAATGACCATCGACCTGGTGGACCTGTTCTATCGGCTGCTGGCCAATTGGAAGCTGATCCTCGTGGCGGCGCTGGTTTTCGCACTCGCATTCGGCGTGTACACCATGTATTTTGTGACGCCGATGTACCGTGCCACCTCCATCATCTACGTGCTCAGCCAGGATTCCATCGTCAATGTGTCTTCTCTGCAGTTAGGCACCGCGCTGACGAGCGACTACATCAAGGTCTTCGATATGTGGGAGGTCCATGATGAGGTTGCCAAAAACCTCAATTTGAATTATTCATATTCAAAAATGAAGAAGATGCTGTCGGTGACCAACAGCTCCGGAACGCGCATGCTGGATATTTCCGTTACTTCTCCTTCTCCCAAAGAAGCGGCCGAGATGGCGAATGAGTATGCAAAGGTCGTCAGCAACTACATCGGGGAGACCATGGCCACCGACAAGCCCAACCTGATGTCCGTTGCCCTGGAGCCCACGAATCCGGTCAGCCCGAACCGCGTGAGAAATGTTGCGCTGGGCTTCATTTTGGGCGCTCTGCTCGCCTGCGCGATCGTGACGATCCGGTTCCTGCTGGATGATAAGTTCAAGACGCCCGAAGATATACGCCAGTTCACCGGGATGGTGACGCTGGCCGTGGTTCCGGTGGAAGAGGAAGAATTGGGCCGCGACACCAAGAACAAAAAGAATCGGGGGAAAAGAGAATGAACACGCTGAGTATCAACCGCTTTTCTCCTTTGAATTACGCCGGCGCGGAAGCGGTGAACATGCTGTGCACCAATTTGTCCTTCTCCGGTGAAAACGTGAAAAAGATCATGCTGACCAGCTGCCACGCTTCCGAGGGAAAGAGCTTCCTTTCCATGAACGTGATGCGGACCCTGGCGAAGCTGGGCAAGAGCGTGGTGCTGGTGGACGCCGACCTTCGCCGCTCCATGCTCGTGCAGCGGTACGGGATCCAGTTTGAGCAGGAAGACCAGGTCGTTGGCCTTTCCCATTTGCTTGCGGGCATGGTGGAGGAAGCGGATGTTGTGTATGAAACCAACATTCCCGGCGCGTATATGGTGCCGGTGGGCAGGAAGGTCTCCAATTCCCTGCCGCTTTTGAATTCCTCCCGCTTCCAGCGGCTGCTGGATGACCTCGCCGCCGAGTTTGACTACGTCATCCTGGACGCGCCGCCCATCGGGCTGGTGATCGACGCCGCGCAGATCGCCAAATACTGCGACGGCACGGTATTCGTGGTTGGCTATAACACGGTCCGCCGCCAGGAGCTGATGGACGCCAAAGAGCAGATCGAGGCGACGGGCTGCCCCATCCTGGGCGCCGTGCTGAACCAGACGGAGTATGATAATTACCTGAGCAAGAAATACTCCTATAAATCGTATTATTCGCATTACGGCTATTATCAGAAAGAAGAATCTGCGGCCGAGAAGAAAGGCAAAAAAGAATGACCGCCGGCTGCGGGCTTTGATTGCCGGGCATCCGATCCATGACTGCGACAGCGCGCTGCCGCAGTTTTTTTTCGTCAATCTTCGCGGCATGTTTGCTTTTTATTCCAAATTTCTTCGGAAGCCTTGACATGATTGTATAAAAAATGTATTATTATCGCTGTATACAATTCTTTGGCCGAGGAGGTTTTTTTGTGTCTTTTCAGTCGTTTGATACAAGCCTGGAAAGCCGCCCCATCCGCGATATCGCCTACGAGCAGCTAAAGCACGCGATCATTACGGGCCAGATTCCCGCGGGGTCCCGGATCGTGGAAACCATTTACGCCGAGCAGCTGCACATCAGCCGCACGCCGCTTCGCGAAGCGCTTCGCCGCCTGGAAAGGGACGGGCTGGTGGAGTACGTGCTGCATCGGGGCGTTGTGGTGCGCGCTTTTACGATCGAGGACATCGATGAGATTTTTACGATCCGCAACGCCATGATGATGCTGATCCTGCCCTCCATCGTAGAAAACGTGACGGACGAAAGGATCCGCGAGCTGCGGGACATCCTGCTCAAAATGGACGTGGAATATGAGCGCACGGACGCGGACGCCCTGGCGATCAGCAACCGCCAGTTCCACGGCACCATGGAGCATATTTCCACCAAGATCCGCATTCTGCGCGTGATCGACAGCCAGGAGGAGTATATCAAACGCTTCCAGGCGACCACCATCGCCTCTGTCGTGCGGCGTACGAATGCGCATCAGGAGCACCACGAAATGGTGGATCTGCTGGAAAAACGCGATCTGGAAGGGCTCAAGGTCCTCTTCCGGCATCATTTTGAAGAAAGCAAGGAAACCTGCCTGGCCGCCGTGCGCGTCAACAAACTCATCGACATCCCCAACGACTGATCGATCCGTCAAAAGGAGGCCCTTATGGATTACACCTGGGATTTGTCCGTTCTTTATCAGGACTTTAACGACCCGAAGATCGAAAGCGATTTTGACGCGCTCAAGGCGCTGTGCCGGGATGCGAAGGAAATGCTTTCCCAGAAGGACGCGGAACCGAAAAAAGTGCTGGAAGCGTGCGAGGATAAAATGGAAGAGGTATCCCGCCTGATTTCTTCGCTTTCGAGCTTTGCCAGCCTTTCCCTGGCCGTGGACGCGGGCAACGAGGCCGCGCAGCAGCTGATGGACCGGCTGGAAGTGTTTTTTGTGCAGGTGTCCCTTTTGTCCTCCGCCCTGACCCGGTATGTCGGCGGTGTGGAGGATCTTGAAAAGCTCATCGAGGAAAGCCCGAAGCTGCAGCGGGTCGATTTCGCGCTGCGCCAGAAAAAGCTGGAGGCCGCGCACTTGATGGACCCCGCCATTGAAGAATGGATGCTGAAAATGTCCCTGACCGGCAGCAACGCCTTTTCCAACCTGCGGGACAAGCTGGACGCCACGCTCACCGTGGATTACCGCGGGGAAAAGCTGCCCCTGTCCGCCGTGCGCAGCAAGGCGTACGATCCGGACCCGGACGTGCGCAGGGAGGCGTACGAGGCCGAGCTGGCCGCCTACGCGAAGATCGAGATCCCCATGGCAGCGTGCCTGAACAGCATCAAGGGAGAATCGCTTACCTCCATCGAGGCCACCCACTTTGATTCCATCCTGGATGAAACGCTGTTTTACTCCAATATGGACCGGGCCACCCTGGACGCCATGCTGACCGCCATCCGGGAGGCTTTGCCCGCCTTCCGCCGGTATCTGCGCAAAAAGGGCGAGATCCTGGGCCACAAGAAGGGCCTGCCGTTCTATGACCTGTTCGCGCCCATCGCGCCCAAGGATTACACGCCCCCGACCTTTACCATCGAGGAAGCCCGCCAAAAGCTGATGACCGAAATGGGAAAATTCACCCCGGACATGGCGGCGTTTATCGACCATGCGTTCCAAAACCGGTGGATCGACGTGTTCCCGCGGGAAGGCAAGGGCGGCGGCGCGTTCTGCGCGGGCCTGCATCATCTGGACCAGAGCCGGGTGCTCACGAATTTCGCCGGGTCTTTTTCCGACGTCAGCACCCTGGCGCATGAATTGGGCCACGCCTGGCACAACCGCTGCATGGCCGGCCTGCCCGCGAGCATGACCAACGCGCCGATGCCCCTGGCGGAAACCGCGTCCATCTTTAACGAAACCCTGCTTGCCAACGCCGCCATGGCGCAGGCGGGCAAGGCTGAACGCTTCACCCTCCTGGAAGGCAGCCTCATGGAAACCACCCAGTGCGTGGTGGATATTTACAGCCGGTACCTCTTTGAATCCGCCGTGATCGAAAAACGCAAGGAGCGCACGCTTTCGGTATCGGAGCTCAAACAGCTGATGCTGGACGCCCAGGAGCAGAGCTACGGCGACGGGCTGGACCCCGACCTGCGCCATCCCTACATGTGGGCATGCAAGAGCCATTACTATATTCCCGGCTTCTCTTTCTACAACTTCCCCTATGCCTTCGGCCAGCTGTTCGGCGCCGGCGTATTCAGCCAGTACCGGCAGGAGGGCGAGGCCTTTGTGCCCAAGTATTGCCGGCTGCTGCGCTCCTGCGGCTCCGGCATGGTCGCGGATGTGGCGGCCAGCGTGGGCATCGACGTGCGGAGCGTCGATTTCTGGCGCGAAAGCCTGAACGTGTATGTGCGGCAGATCGACCAGTTTATCACCCTGGCCGATGAACTGATGGCATGAGGAGGCCCGCTATGCAGGCATTGAAAGAACAGGTATTGGAGATCTTGTCCGAAGATTGCAGAACGCCGCTGGAGCGCATCGCCGTCATGACGGGGAGCGATTTGCAGCAGGTAGCCGAGGCGGTGGAAGAGCTGGAACGCGACCGCGTGATTTTGCAGTATTCGCCCGTCATCAACTGGGACAGGACGGACCGCGAGCGCGTGGAAGCGTTGATCGAGGTCAGGGTGACGCCGCAGCGGGACATGGGCTTTGACGCCATCGCGGGCCGCATTTACCGGTTCGACGAGGTCAAATCCGTGTTCCTGATGTCCGGCGGATACGACCTGATGGTGCTGGTGGAAGCCAAAACGCTCAAAGAACTGGCCTTCTTCGTCAGCGAAAAGCTCAGCCCCCTCGAATCCGTCACCGGCACCTCCACCAGCTTTGTGCTCAAACGCTATAAGCAGGACGGCGTCATTTTCGTGGGGGAGACGACGGATAAGCGAATGGCGGTGTCGCCGTGAGCAGCCGCTATATCAACCCCGCCATCCAGCAAGTGCCGCCCAGCGGTATCCGCCGCTTTTTTGACGTGGCGGGCACCATGAAGGACGCGATCTCCCTGGGCGTCGGCGAGCCGGATTTCGTGACGCCGTACCACATCCGCTCCGCCGCCATCGATTCCATCCTGGACGGCGAAACCCAGTATACCCCGAACCGCGGCCTGCTTTCGCTTCGCAAAGAAATCGATCTGTATCTGAGCAAGCGTTTCCAGGTATCGTATGATCCGGAAACGGAAATCATGGTCACCGTGGGGGCCAGCGAAGCCATTGATCTGGCGCTGCGCGTGTGCCTTCGGCCGGGGGATGAGGTGATCCTGCCCGACCCCGGGTATGTGAGCTACGCGCCCTGCGTCACCTTTGCCGGCGGCGTGCCCGTTCCGGTGCCGACCCGCGCGGAGGACGAATTCCGCATCACCGCCGAGGCCGTCGAAAGCGCCGTCACCGAAAAAACCCGCGCGCTCATCTTTCCCTATCCCAACAACCCGACCGGCGCGGTCATGAATAAGCAGCAGATGCTGTCCATTGCCGCCGTCGCGAAAAAGCACGATCTGCTGGTCATCAGCGATGAGATCTACGGCGAGCTCACCTATTCCGGCGAGGAAAAGATCGCCTTTTCCGCCTTGCCCGATATGCGGGAGCGCACGGTGCTCATCAACGGGTTTTCCAAAGCCTTCGCCATGACCGGCTGGCGCCTTGGCTATGCCTGCGCGCCCAGGGAAATCCTCTATGAAATGAACAAGATCCACCAGTACGCCATCATGTGCGCGCCGCGCCAGGCGCAGGTGGCCGGCGTACAGGCGCTCAAAAAGAACCGCGAAAACGGGTACGAGGACGTGGAGGCCATGCGGCGCAGCTATGACCGCCGCCGCAGGGTGATGCTGGACGCGTTCAGGAAAATGGGCCTTGATTGTTTTGAGCCCCGCGGCGCGTTCTATTGCTTTCCTTCCATTGCGATTACCGGCCTGACCAGCGAGGAATTCTGCACCCGCCTGCTCAAAGAATACCAGGTGGTCTGCGTGCCCGGCGACGCCTTTGGGCAAAGCGGCATCGGGCATATCCGCTGCTGCTACGCGACCGATCTGCAAAGGATGCTGGAAGCGTTCTCCCGAATGGAAAAGTTTATTCAGGATTTAGCGTGAGGAGGTTCGCATGCGCAAGCTTTGGCCCTTGTTTCTGATGATTTTCGCGCTGGTGGCGTTCGCTTTGATTGCCGCCCAGGCGTCCAGCCTGGACGACGAGGAAGAAATCTCTTTATCCGATTTCAGGACCGTGACCGCGCCCGAGGAAACCGCGGAAGCCGCGGGAGGCGTCCTGGAAATCCAGACGGAGCCCGATCCCGCCCCGGAGCCCGTGCTTCAGGCCGACGGCAGCACCATGATTACCATTACCGCCGTCGGCGACGTGACCATCGGGCGCAATGTGCAGTACAGCGGCGCGTCCATTTTTGAAAAGGAACTGAAAAAGCAGGGCGGCGATATCAATTTTATCTTTCGCAACGTCAAGGATATTTTTGCCCAGGACGATCTGACCATCGCCAATTTTGAGGGCGTGCTGGCCGACAGCTATAACGTCCCCACAAATAAAAAGGGGAACAGCTTCCTCTTCCTGGGCCCGCCCAGCTATGCCGAGGCGCTCAAAAACAACAGCGTCGAGGCAGTCACCATGGAAAACAACCACGTGGGCGATTTCGGGCAGGACGGCATCGATTCCACGATCGCCGCCATGGAAAGCGTGGGCGTCCTGTGGGCGAACAAGAACCATATGGCGTACTTTGAAGCCCAGGGCATCCGCGTGGGCATCCTGGCGTACCAGACGCTGAACCAGTCCATTTCCTCCAACGAGCTCAAAGAGCTGGTGGCCGCGGATATCGCCAAGGCCAGGGAGATCTGCGATATCGTCATCGTCGCCTTCCATTGGGGCGAGGAATTGGATTACGCCCCGCGCTCCAACCAGATCATGCTGGGCCGCGCGGCCGTCGACGCGGGGGCGGACCTCGTGCTCGGCCACCACAGCCACCGCATCAATCCCATTGAGTATTACAAAGGCCGCTACATCGTCTATTCCCTGGCCAACTGCTCCTTCGCCGGGAACAACAAGCCCAGCGATATGTTCACCTTCATTTTCCAGGTGCGCTTCAAGGTGAAGAACGGCGAGGTGGTCGGCACGCCCTTCCGCATCATTCCCTGCCGCATTTCCTCCCGCAAGGATTACAACGATTTCGCCATCACGCCCCTGACCGAAACGGCGAATATCAACACCGTCATCAATACCCTCACCAACAAATCCAACATCAAAAACCTGGAATACGCGGTGACCACGTATCCCCTCGAATGGGAGTGACGGCATGCCCAAGCTGAAAGCGACGCTGATGGATGAGGCGGCCGTCGACCGCGCCCTGACCCGGATCGCCCATGAAATGCTGGAAAAAAACGGCGGGTGCGACGGGCTCTGCCTGGTGGGCATCCGCAGGCGAGGGGAACCCCTGGCCCAAAGGATCGCACAGAAGATCGAACAGATCGAGGGCAAGCCCGTGCCTGTCGGCGTGCTCGATATCACGCTTTACCGGGATGATCTTTCGCCCGCTTCCGGCGATATGCCGAAGGTGAACGCCACCCGGGTGCCCTTTTCCGTGGTCGGGCAGAAGGTGGTCCTGGTGGACGATGTCATTTTTACCGGGCGCACGGCCCGCGCCGCCATTGACGCGCTGTTCCAGATGGGGCGTCCCGCCAAGATCCAACTGGCCGTGCTCGTGGACCGCGGGCACCGGGAGCTGCCCATCCGGGCGGATTTCGTGGGCAAAAACGTGCCCACCTCCCGCAGCGAAATGATCGCCGTCAAGGTGCCCCAGATCGACAACGAAACCGCCGTGGAAATCTGGACGCTCTGACGGACGGCCCTACGAAGGATGGAGGAATACATTGCGCGCGAAAATCATGCTGCTCTCCGCCTCCGAGCGGGACGAATGCAATCTGCAATACGCCGAAAAGATCCTGACGGATATTTCCGCGGCTTTTAACCATACCTTTCTTTTATACCGGGAAAGGATCGGGGAGAAATCCCGGGCCGCCTGCGGCGAAAGCCTGACGGACAAAGCGATCGCCGCCTGCCAGGACTGCCAGGCGGTGTTTGTGTGCGACGGGCGGTGCGGCGGCATCGCCGAATTGTACGACGCGCTGGACCTGCCGCTCTCGCTTCGCTCCCTTTCCGTGCCGGAATGCCTGTGCGGGCGGAACGAGGTCCCGGTCTCGCTGTATATCGGCACGGTGCTTTCGCTGGATGAGGAAACGCTTCGGCGGGCGATGCGGGCGTCTTTCCTGATCGCCCATGACGCGGATATGCGCCTTTGCCACGTGACGCCCACCGGCGCGTCCCAGGAAAGCTGGGAAGCCGCCGTGCGCGTGCAGGAAGCGCAGTTTCCGGCCGTTTCCGCCCTGAAGCTGACCGCGCCGGAGGCGGTGACCGAATTGATCCTGTCCCCGCAGCGCATGGGCCTGCTGCTTTGCCCGCCTTACGCGGGCAGCGTGCTCCTCGCCGCGGGCACGGCCCTGTGCGCGCATCCGGCCGTCGCGCACGATATGGCGCTGGATGACGAGGGCATGGGCGTATACGCCGCCCTGCCGCGGGTTGACGGCCGTAAGAGCGATCCCCTGTCCGCGGCCCTCGCCGTTGCGAAGCTGCTTCGCTTTTCCCTCAGGCTGCAGCGCGAATCCGCGTGCCTGGAGGCAGCGGTCAAAAACGTGGTTTCCTCCGGCTGGGAAAGCGGGGACGGCAGCGCGGTGAGCGGCGAAGGCGTGATGAAGCTGATCTGCGAGCAGATCACCGTGGCCGGGGAGCTCATGCAGCGCGGGGCGCTGGGCGCGGGATAAGCATAAAGGAATTTGCAGTATAAAATTTTCAGGGTGTCGAAAGGAGCGTTTCGACACCCTAAGATTTTTGGATTATTGGGATGTTATACGTCCGCGATATTCACGCCGACGATGAGCTTTTGCGCTTCGTTTTCCCGCACCATCGCCGCTTTGAGGAGGATGGGCTTGGGTTCCCCGTTGATCACAAGCCGATACTGGATCTGGAACAATCCTTTCTCACGGACGGCGCGCAGAATGTTCTCTTGGGTGAATTGCGCACGGAACAAGGAAAGATCGTCTTTGAAAACCATCTGTTCCCCGTCGCTTCTGCCCTTGACGAAGAAGTTTTCGCCGTCTTTATCGAAGCCGAGGCTGCCGTAGCCCGAAGTGACGTTGTATTCGGAATATTTCCCCGTCTCCGGGTCAATGATGTACAAGGCGTAAAACTTTCCGGAAAGGGCGGCGATGCGGCTGAACAGGACGCTCTGCTCGCGCGCTTTTTTGATTTCTTCCTTTTGCCTCATCTGCGCTTCGACGATGCTGACGCCCAGGATGATGCGGTTTCCGCCGTGCAGCCGGGTGATCTTCATATTGACGTACATGGGCGTGCCCGTATCGATCAACCGATAGAGGGCCGTGAATACGCCCTGACTGTCCAGGTCCTTGAGCACGTTTTCTTTCGTAAACAACGCCAGGAACGACGCCCTGTCCTCTTCGTAGATGCGGGTCAGCGTATCGCGCCGCGCTTTTTCAAAGAACTTCTCGCCGCGCTGCACGGCCGGCAGATCCTGGCCGTTGGCCCGGGAGGAATACTCGATGAACGCGTCGGTGTTCAGATCGACCACGTAGATCGAATAATAGTCGGCGGCAAGCGCCATGGCAATATCGGTATACGTCTCGTCCTGGTCCGGGTCGCTGACGGACAGTACGGCGATGGCCAAGGCGACGCTTCCCGTTACCGGGTTGACGCTGATCCTTCTGACGAAGGAATGAACCTTGGACCCATCGGACATCCGCTCGTCAAAGAAGGCGGAATTCCCGGTTTCGCAGCACTGCCGGAGATGATTCAGAAACATGATGCCGTTGGGGGAGATCGGCTGAGAAAAATCCGGATCTTCTCTGAACACGTCCATTTGGAAGAACCGCTTCATGAAATCCCGGTAAGACGGGCTGGTGCGCACATACCGGGCGGAATCGGCCCGGATCTCCAGAATGCCCATCGGAAGCGTGTCAAACGCATTTTGGAGCTCGTTATCATGCCCGCGGGTTATCACCCCCAGGTCGTAGAGGTTGACCCGGCCGATCGTCTCATAATACGAGGATTCCTCGGGATTTTCGGGCAGGAGCGGACTCCCCTTCTCCTTCCTTTCAAGGATTTCCTGATAAGACACCGGCTTGCTGAAATAATAGCCCTGGAGCTTGGAGCAGCCGATTTCCTGCAGGAAATGGACCTGCTCCGCCGTTTCCACGCCTTCACAGATCGTGTCCATGCCAAGGGACGTCGCCATCTTTACCAATTCGGTCAGGATGATCTTTCCGCTTTCGCCTTCATGCAGCCGACGCATGAAGCCCATATCAAATTTGAGCAGATCGAAGCGGATGCTTTGCAGCACGTCCAGGGAAGAATATCCGCTTCCGAAATCATCCATCCATACCGGGAAACCAAGCTTTTGGAAACGCTCCACCTGCGTTTTCATGAAGTCAAAATCCTTGCCGATGATGCTCTCGGTGATTTCGATGGATATTATGGCGTGGCTGATCCCCGCGGCGTCGACGCGCTTGCGGATTTCTTCCACGATATCGCAGGCGTCGAAATCGGAGCGAGAGAGGTTGATGGAGTGCGGAACGACCTGCAGACCGTCGGACGTCACCCGGTTCATTTTTATCAGCACCTGCTCCAGCACATACAGATCCAGCTTATAAATGAGCCCTGCGTCCTCCAGATACGGGATAAACTCCGCCGGGGACAAAAAGCCTTCTTCGGGATCGATCCATCTGGCAAGGGCTTCCACGTCGCACGCCCGGCCGTTGATGGCCCGGACGATGGGCTGATAGTAAACCTTGATCCATTTTTCGGAAATCGCCCGGTCGATGCTGGACTGGATATAGAGCCGCCGCTTCAGTTCGTTGAGCAGCTTCTGGCTGTAGTAATTATACCGGGACGTACTGGATTGGCTCAGCGCGTCGCAGGCGATTTTCGCGCGGTCATAAGCCGTGCTGACGGGCACCTCTTCAATGCTGGACGAATAGATGCCGACGCGGAGGGGGAGGGACTTTCCCTCGTTGAGCGCTTTCGCTTCCGTGAACAGCCGGGCGAGGATCTCATCCAGCCCTGCTTCCTTCGCATAGACGGCATACCGGTCCGCCCCGATATGGCAGCAGTTTTCGATCCCGAACGTCTTGCTCAAAAGCTTTGCCAGGCCCTGCAGCAGCTTATCGCCTTCCGAGAAGCCGTGCTTGCTGTTATAATACTTCATGCCTTCCAGATCGAGATATAGAAGGGCTGTGATCATTTCTTCCCCGGCCTTTGCGATCTGGCTGTTTTCCACCAGCTCAAAAAAATGGGGGAGGTTGGGAAGCCCGGTCAAGTTATCATAATAGTTTGCTTTCAGGATGCTTTCTTCATGCAGCGCGTTATTGAAGGCCCTGTTCAAGGCGGAAGCCTGCGTATCCCTGTTCCCGGTATATTCGCCCTCGTCCGTATACCAAACGTAGGCCAGGCGAACCCCGCTGTGCGTATAGACGTGCCTGCCCAGGCCGTGGATGATGCGGTAGGACTGCTCGTGATGCTTTCTTGCCCGGAAAATCACTTCGTACCGGCCGCTGCCCGCGGAAAAACGGCGCACCGCCTCATAGATCCTCCCCACGTCGTCCGGATGGGTGTTATAGCAAATACCCTGGTCCATCAGCCGGTATGCCTCGGCCAGATCCGCATACCCGAAAAGCTCGCAAAAGCCGTCCGTGAGGGCAAGCGTATGGACGTGGCTGCCAACGCTTTGATAGACGGCCATTGCGGTTGGAAGGCCCTCCAGAAAGGAAAGCTCTGACGCAGTGAATTGGTATTTGGACATCCTGATCACCCGTTTATCAAATTGGATATTTGTCATATGCGTTAAAAGAAATATTTTCAAACTCTATTATATAGCAAAATCAGCCGCAGGACAAGAGAAAAAAGCCGGGGAACATCGGCCCGGCCAACATAATTTTTCAGCGCCTTCGTCTTTCGCGGCCCAGGACGCGGGCGCACAGCGCCGTCCGATCGTCGCTTGGCAAGCTGCCCCGGCATGCGGCGGCCTCGTTCAAAAGCGCCTGCGCGATCATTTCCGGCGGCTGATCCCGGTATTGGGTCAAGACCGCGATGATCTCTTCTTCCCCCTCGAACGCGTCCGTGATCCCGTCGCTGAGCATCAGCAGCATGTCCCCTTCGCCAAGGGTAAAACGATGCTCCATGGGGATCACATGCTCAATGATCCCAAGCGGCAGCGCCGCGCCTTCCACGGTGCGGATCTTTTGCCCCTGGAAAAGGAAGGAGACGCAGGCGCCCAGTTTATTCATGGCGGCTTCGCCCGTCCACAGGTCGATCACGCACAGGTCCACCGTGGCGAAGGATTCGCCGCCCGCGGCGGACAGCATGGCCCCGTTCACCGCGGTCATGGCCTGGGTGCGGCTGTATCCGGCTTTGAGGCACAGGGAAAGCAGCTCCAGCGTTTTGCGGCTTTCGGCCTGGGCGCCTTTGCCATGGCCCATGCCGTCGCTGAGCGCCAGCAGGGTTTTCCCTCCGTCCAGGGGGCACGTCAGGACGGCGTCGCCGTTTTCGGGCGCGCCGCCGCTGCGCCGTTTCCGCTCATAGCCGGAGGCGCAGGCCGACGCCGTGCCGATCTGCAGCCTGAGCGGCGGCTCCTGCTCCAACAGGATCCTGCCCTCCTTCTGCTCCGCGATCAGAAACCCAGCCCCCAGCGCGCTGCCGACGCAGGCGGCCAGCGCTTCCGCCGAGACGGGCTGCACGGCCAGGGGATCGCACTGAACGCAGAGGGACAAGCGCTCCTTCACGCGCTGGACGAACAGCACGCGGCCGGGGAAGCGCATCTGATCGACGGCCTCCTGCGCCTTCCGCTCCAGCAGGCTTTCCTCCCCGTCCGCTTCCCTTTCTTCCAGCAGGATGCGCTGCGCGGCCTGGGAGAGCGCCGTCAGGTGCGTGCGCAGCATGTCCCGTTCGTATTCGGCGCACAGGGAGCGCTGAAGACTTTTTACGCGTTCCTCGTCCATCCGTGCAAGGAGGTCCGGCAGGCGGTCAATGCGCGGGCAGAGCGAAAAATACCGGTTCATGAGCTCCGCATAGGCGTTTGCATCCTCCTCCCGTTTAAGCAGCGCTTCCATGCCCGCCGCCGTTTCCGCCCGCTTTTCGTGCCAGCAGATGGGCAGCCGGTCGCAGCCCTCGCAGAGCGCCTCCCGGAGCGCTTCCGCCTCCGCCTGGGGCGGCATAACATCCGCTCGGGGCTGCGGCAGCGCGTCGGCGATCCGATCGATGATCCGGGCCCAGCGCCGCATGGCAAGCTGGGTGGACGCGCTGGCGCAGGAGCAGGGCATGCCCTTTTCCCGCACGAAGCGGCGCAGGCTTTCCAGGAGCCTGCCCGGCAGCAGGCAGAACAGCAGCGCCGCCGCGCCTTCCGCGAAAAAGAACGGCGCCTGGAAGGAGGAAGCCGTCAGATACGTGCTCACGAGCGTGCACAGCAAAAATACGCCCGCCGTCAGCGCGCGCTTTTTCCCTTGCAGCAGGCCCGCCGCCAGGCCGCCGAAGGCCAGGTTCACCAGCCCCAGCGCGCTTTGCCCGCCGATCAGCAGCGCCGCGCCCAAGCTGATCCCGAACGCCGCGCCGGAAGGGCCGCCAAGCAGCCAGGATGCCGTCAGCGTGAGCGCCGAAGCGCAGAAATAGCCTGCGTTCACCTTGACGAGGGCGATCCTGCCCGCGCCTGAGATCATCAGCAGCAGCGGCATAAGCAGGCAGAGCCGGTCGTCCTGCTCTTTGAGCGCCCTTTTTTCTTTCAGCGTCCGCGCCGCGCTTCGCAGCGCGGGCAGGACGGCGACGCCGAGCGTCGCGCTGATGAGGCTTAAGATCACGGTTTGGCTTTCCCCGGCCCGCAGCATGCCGGGCAGCAGCCTCGCCAGGTTCAGCCCGAAGGAAAAGAGCGCGATTTTCCATCCTTTCCTGCCCGCGGCGCGCGCAAGCGGGAAGCATGCCGCGCATCCGATCAGCTGGCCCACATCCCATCCCCGGCCCCACAGCCCCCGAAACAGGACGCCCAGGCCGATGCCGAGCAGCGCGCCGCTGGGCCTAAAGCCAACGCTCAACAGCGCCGTCAGGCAGCACACGGAAAACGGCGCCGGCAGGGAAAAGCATTGGATCAGACTGAGCAGGAAAAAAGAAACGGTGAAGGGCAGGCAGCGCCGGACGGCCTGCCAAACGATCCGCCCCTTTTCCCGGCCCGTTTGTTCGCTTTTGATTTCCGGACGCTGTGCAATCTGCTCCACCGCGCATCCCCCATCCCCGTATGAATACGGACATGATAGGCGGGAGCGCGGCGTTTGCCCGTCGAAGCAGGCCGCGGGGAATGTCGAAGCCGCTTCCCCGGCCGCGCTTTTTTCCTTTTTCCGCGGGTTTGGCGGAAGAAAAGCGGTTCGTCCGCGCGGATCCGCAAGAAGAAGGAAGATATTTTTCGATTTTTCGTTTCCAAATGATTTGGATTATGGTATACTGGTTGCAAATAGCACTGAGGAGCGAAAACAATGCACATCACGGAGCTGCCCCGCGCGCAGTTTGAGGGGTACCAGGTGTTTTTTTCCTATGATACCCGCGCGTATTACGATCTGAAAATGCGGTCCACGCAGAATGTGTTTGCGCTGGAGCTGGTGCGCACCCCCTGCGAAAAAACGCACAAGGAATTCGTGGATCACCTTTTCGCGCCGCACTGGGATGATCCGCACGCCTACGCCCTGTGGGACGGGCAGGAGATCCGGGCGATCCTGGAGGTGACCCCGGAAAACTGGAACAACCGCCTAAGGATCACGAACCTGTGCGTGGACGACGGGTTCCGCCGCCGCGGCTATGGCTCGCTGCTCGTGACGCGGGCAAAGGAAATCGCCCGGGCGCAGAAGCGGCGCGCCCTGATCCTGGAAACCCAGAGCTGCAACGCGCCCGCCATTTCCTTTTATCTTTCCCAGGGCTTGACGCTGATGGGCTATAACGCCTGCGAATACAGCAACGAGGACGTGCAAAAGCATGAGATCCGCCTGGAAATGGGCTGCCTGATCGACGGGTGACAAAGGAGTGGGCGCAATGGAGTTCATGGCGGCTGCGGCCTTCGGGCTGGAAGGGCTGGTAAAAAAGGAATTGAACCAGATGGGGCTGGAGGCGCGGGGCGAAAACGGCGGCGCGCGTTTTTCCGGCGGGGCCCGGGACGCGTTCCGCGCAAATCTGTGGCTGCGCACGGCGGACCGGGTGCTTTTGATCGTCGGGGAAGGCAAGGTCCTGTCCTTCGAGGATCTGTTTCAATTGGCGCTCAGCCTGCCCTGGGAGGATTATCTGCCCCCGAACGCCCGCTTCCCGGTCAGCGGCAAATGCGCAAGGAGCCGGCTGATGAGCGTGAGCGATTGCCAGGCCGTCACGAAAAAAGCCGTCGTGGAGCGGCTCAAACGGCGCTACAAGGTTTCCTGGTTCGAGGAAACCGGGCCGGAATTCCGCGTGGACGTTTCCATCCATGGGGACATGGCGCGCCTCACGCTCGATACGAGCGGCGCCGCGCTCAACCGCCGGGGCTACCGCACCTGGAATGGCGAAGCGCCGCTTCGGGAAACGCTGGCCGCCGCGCTGGTGATGCTGGCCCCCTGGAAAAGCGATATGCCGCTGTGGGACCCCTGCTGCGGCACGGGCACGATCCTGATCGAGGCGGCGTACCAGCGGGCGAACCGCGCCCCGGGCCTGACGCGGCCCTTCGCATGCGAAAGCTGGCCCTGCTTTCCCAAGCAGGCGATGGAGGATCTGCGCCGGGAGGCCGAGGAAAAAGCGGACCTTGGGAAAATCGGCATGATCGGCGGCAGCGATCTTGATCCCCAGGCGCTGGAGCTGTGCAAGCGGCATATCAGGCAGGCGGGCCTGGGCGGCAGGATCACGGTGCGGCAGAAGGACTTACGGGAGCTGACGCTGGACGCCGACAGCCCCCTGTTCCTCGCCAATCCGCCTTACGGCGAACGATTGAGCGATCGGAAAAACTGCGAAAAACTGTACCGCGATCTGCGCGCGCTCTATGACCGGCACGAAAACTGCCGCCTTTGCGTCATCACGGCGCATACCGGCTTTGAGCGGTGCTTCGGCCGCCGCGCCGCGCAAAAGCGCCGCCTGTACAACGGGCGGCTGGAATGCGAGTATCTGATCTATTGAGCGTTCAAACGCTTCAAGAGAAAGAAAGGAAGAAGAAACATGAAAAACAATCCACCCAGCAGCCTGCCATACCTGAACGGCGGGCCGCCCGACGCCTTCAGAGGCTTTACCCGCGTGGAAGCGGTCGTGAGCATCATAAGCTGCGTCCTTTCCGTCATCAGCGCCGTCATTCTGCTGATACAAGGGCAATGGACCAGCCTGTTTTCTGTTCCGCTGACGATCTTCGCCACGAAGCTTACGGTGGACGTGTACACGGGCCTGAAAAAGATCCGCCAGGGCGACTGCTCCGGCGCGGGGCAGATCGAATCCGCGTGCAAAAGCCGCCGGGTCCTGGTCTGGGTCAGCTTTGGACTGGGCGCCCTGGTCATGCTGATCTCGGCCCTATCGTCCAGAAACAGCGGAAGCGGCCTGCTCGGCTTTGCGGTCGGGATCGGCCTGTCCTTGCTGATCGTTTTGCCGATGATCTATTATTACAAGGACGTCGAGCAGATCATGGGCACCTATGTTTACCGTGAGGTGGCCGACGGCCGCCCGTCCCGCGTGTCCGGCCCCGTCGGGCAGCTGACCGCGCTGTGCGTCGGGTTCGCGGTTCTTATGATCGCGGCGGCGGCCGCGCTGCCCTTCCTGCCGATACGGGGAAATAATACCACGTCGATCCTCATAACGATAAGCAGACTTGGGCTCTACCTGATGGGAGCCCGTTTCCTGCTGGTCAACCTGTGCTATCACGGGTTCCTGCGTTCCCATTCCTTTGCGGGCGGCGAAAACGACGCGGCGTTCGCGCCGACCGGATACAGCGAAGCGTCCGCGTTTATCGTGTTCGGCTCGATCCTGTTCGGATGGTTTGCGCTGTCGAGCCTGAATGGGATGATCCAAACCCTGTCCAACCATTATTACATTACACCATGGAGCCCGATCAAAACCGGCATTGCCTGCGCCGCGTATGCCCTGTTCGGGCTGGCGCTGACCCGCAAGCCCTGGCGTTCGGACCTGGCCATCTTCGGGGCAGTCCTCATGATCGTGATGGAAGGCGTATCGATGTTCTCCACTTCCCTTTTCTGGTATATCGGCCAGGACGCCGTCCTGATCGCCTTCTTCGGCATGCTCCTCGTCGCTGCCATCCTCCGCATGAAGGGAAAACCGGTTTCCAAAGCGTTTGGGATCGTGATGATCGTCCTGGCCGCTGCGTACACGGGTCTTTCGATCGCGTTCACCGTCTCCAATATCATCGGGGCTTTCAGCTACTATGTGCTGAACTTCCTCTATTGGATGCTGGACGACGCGCTTTTCCTGATTGCCCTGCTCGCGCTGGCCCGGGCGTTCACGGGGCCCGCGGCTTCCGGCCCCGACGGCGCTCAGACCCAGAAGGAGATCCTTCCCGATCAGCTCGGCGCGTAAGAAGCGCCGTCCGCGCCTTTCCCCTGGAACACGCCTGCGCAACAGAAAAAGTCCCCCTGCTTTCCAATGCGAAAACAGGGGGATCGATGCGTTTTGGGAGACGGTTATTCTCTCTCGAAAGGGCTTATTTCCAATCAGTCTTCCCGCGCTTCCTGTTCTTTCTGGATCTCCGGGAAAGCGCTCAGCATGGGCTTGATGTCTGTCTTGCCTTTGATCCGGCGATCGACATAGTTCTTCGTAATCTTCATCACGACGCCGGAGAGGGCGATCACGCCGATCAGGTTCGGGATCATCATCAGGCCGTTGAAGGTATCCGCAAGGTCCCAGGCCAGGTTGTCGCCCATGACCGCGCCGCCGAACACCAGCAGCACGAAGAGCACGCGATAGGGGATGGTCCGCTTTTCACCCAGCAGGTATTCGCAGGCTTTGGTGCCGTAATGGCTCCAGCCCAGCACCGTGGAGAAGGCAAACAGCGCGATGGATATCGCGATGAAGCCGGATCCGATGACCCCGAACTTCTGCTCAAAAACGGTGGCGACCAGATCGTTCTTCGTCAGGCTGCTGAACGCCTCCACCAGCTTGCCGGTGTTCAGGTCGATCAGGCCGGAGGACAGGACGGCGAAAGCGGTCAGCGTGCAGACGATGATCGTGTCCGCGAATACCTCGAAGATGCCCCACATTCCCTGCATGACCGGTTCCTTCACATTGGAATTGGAATGAACCATGACGGAAGAACCGAGGCCGGCTTCATTGGAGAACACGCCGCGCTTCATGCCCCATTCAATGGCCAGCTTGATCCCGTAGCCGACAATGCCGCCGGCGGCAGCCTGCATGCCGAACGCGCCCTGGAAGATGGATTTGAAAACGGCGCCGAACTGGTCGATATGCAGGAAGAAGATCGTGATGGTGCCGAGCATATAGAGAATGACCATGAAGGGAACGATCTTTTCGGTGACGGCGGCAATCCGCTTCAGGCCGCCGACGACCACCAGCCCGACCAGGATCATCACCACGGCGCCGGTGATCCACGTCGGCAGGCCGAACACGTTCTGCATGTTGCCGGAAATGGCGTTCACCTGGGTCATGTTGCCGATGCCGAAGGCGGCGATCAGGCAGAAAACGGAGAAGAGCACAGCCAGCACCTTGCCGATCGTTTTGCAGCCTTTTTTGGATCCCAGGCCGTCGCGCAGGTAGTACATCGCGCCGCCGGACCATTCGCCGGCGGAATTCTTGCGGCGGTAGTAGATGCCCAGCACGTTTTCGGAATAGTTGGTCATCATGCCGAGGAAGGCCATGACCCACATCCAGAACACGGCGCCGGGACCGCCCGCGATGATCGCGCCGGAAACGCCCACGATGTTGCCGGTTCCGACCGTCGCAGCCAGCGCCGTACACAGACTCTGGAACTGAGAAATGCTTTTATCCTTGGTATGCGACGTCACCTGCTTATCCTTGAATACGGCGCCGATGGTCTTTTTCATCCAGTGGCCGAAATGGGACACCTGGAAGACCTTTGTCAGAACCGTCATCAGCACGCCGACAAACGCCAGCAGGATCAGGGCGGGCACGCCCCATACGACGCCGTTGACCGCGTTGTTGATCGATGTAAGCTGCTCGATCAGATTCATGTGTACACGACCTTTCCATAAAAAATAGAGCCCGCCGAGGCGAAACTCTCCCGATCCATTTGAACGAAAGCGGAATACCAAATAGGCGCTCCGACTCTGTCCTTTTGCCTGAGAGATTGGCCGGAAAACCGGCTTTGCACCTTCGGCACCCGGAATGAACCCGGGATTCTCCAGAGCTTCATCCGCGCCCAGTCCCCGCCGCGAAAGCGGCACCTGAGAGTGTTACTCCTTCGGTCACCCTTGAGGGTATTTCCTGGGCGTTTCATATGAAGGGAATGCATATATGATACAAGAGGAAAGCCCGGCGGTCAATATGCCGGGCTTCCTGATTCTGTATTTTCGCTGTTCTTATCCCGTTTATAACGCTTCCACCTGCCGGGCCGCCTGGTCCATGATGGCGACGAGGGAATCGGAAAAATGATCGAAATCCGGGTCCTCGATCTGCAATTCGGGGTGCGAAAGGATATAGGCTACGCTTTCGCGCGCGGCCTGGTCGAAGCGCTTTTTCGCCTGGAACGTGGGCACCAGCCTATGCAGGAGCGCGTTGTCAAAAATGACGGTGTTGGCTTTGTCGCCGAGCATGCTGCCGGTGAAATCGTATTGCTTGCTCTTCATGAGCAGGGCGGTGGGCACATAGCAGGGCTTGTATTCCACGCCCAGCGCCCGGGCGACGGACTGCATGATCTGGTTCCAGGTGAGCAATTCCTCGCCCGTGATCTGCACGGCCTGGCCGATGGCGTGCGGGTTGCCCATGAGGCCCATGAACGCCGGGGCGAAATCCTCGCTGTTCATGACGGCCCAGAGGCTGCTGCCGTCGCCGGGCATGAGCACGGGCTTGCCCTCCAGCATGCGCTTGAGCACCTGCCAGGGGCCTTTGTCGCCGTGCAGGGCCAGGGGCAGGGAGCGGCAGGAGAAGGTGTGGCTGGGGCGCACGATGGTGACGGGGAAGCCCGTTTCCCGGTACTCGCGGATCAGGTATTCCTCAATGGCGATCTTGTTGCGGGAGTATTCCCAGTAGGGGTTGGAAAGCGGCGTCGCCTCGGTGACGACGGGATGGGAGAGCGGCTTTTGATACGCGGATGCGGAGCTGATGACGATGTACTGAGCCGTTTTGCCCCGGAACAGGCGCACGTCGCGCTCCGCCTGGGCGGGCACGAAAGCGATAAAATCGGCCACCACATCGTAGGCTTCGCCGGCAATGGCTTTCGCGGCGGCGCTTTCATCGCTGATGTCCAGGGTCAATTGCCGCGCGCCCTTAACGTCGCTTTGCCGATTGCCCCGGTTGAGCAGCGTCAGATCCCAGCCCTGGGATACGAGAAGTCTGGAAATAGCGGTGCTGATAACGCCCGTGCCGCCGATAAACAATGCTTTCATGCGGAACACTCCTTTTCAATTGGGTTTTCTTGGCTTTATTATACAGGATCGGGGCGAAAGACGCAAGTCCGGGATGGAAATTCCTGTAAAATACGGCCTCTTGATATTTGCCCATGTTTCGTCGTATAATAGACCGGAACGAATCCTCATGAACGAATCATGCAGAGGTGGCCTATGACGGACATTTTGGATTATCAGGGCAAACGGGTGCATATGGTCGGCATTGGCGGGAGCAGCATGAGCGGGCTGGCCGAGATGCTGCTGAAGGAAGGATATATCGTCACCGGCTCGGACAACGCCAATTCCCACGCGGTGGAGCGTCTGCGCAGGCAGGGGATCGAGGTCTCCGTCGGCCATGCGGCGCAGAATGTGCCGGGCGCGCAGCTGCTCGTTTTTTCCGCGGCGATTTCGCCGGAAAACGTCGAGCGGCAGGAGGCCGAGCGCCTGGGTATCCCGCAGATGGAGCGGTCCACCTTGCTTGGCCAGCTGATGCGGGGGCACAAAAACGCCGTTTGCGTCAGCGGCACGCACGGGAAAACCACCACGTCCTCCATGATCGCGGAAACGCTGCTGGAATGCGGACTGGATCCCGCCGTGTCCATCGGCGGCAGGCTGGACGCGCTGGGCGGCGGCAGCCGCGTGGGGGGCAAGGAGGTCTTTGTGGCCGAGGCGTGCGAATTCCACGGCAGCTTCCTGGAAATGCACCCGACGGTGGCGGTGGTACTGAACATCGAGGCGGATCATCTGGACTGGTACGGCGATATCGAGCATATCGAAGCGGCGTTCGGGGATTTCCTGCGTCTTTTGCCCGAAAACGGCCTGGCCCTTGGCTGGGGCGAGGATGAACGCGTTCGGCGGCTGTTCGGCAAGCTTTCCTGCGAGCACCGCACCTTCGGCATGGAAAAAACCAACGATTATTACCCCGAAAATCTGACGTACAGCGAAAACGGGTGCCCGAGGTTCGACTGCATGTTCCGCGGGGAAAAGCAGGCCCATATCGCGCTCAGGGTCGCGGGCGCGTTCAACGTCCTCAACGCGCTGGCCGCATTCGCCGCGTCCGTCGCCTCGGGGGCCGATCGGCAGGCCGCGGCGGAAAGCCTGTCCCGCTTTGCGGGGGTGCACAGAAGATTCGAGCTTACGGGCATCATCGACGGGGTCAAAATGTACCACGATTACGGGCATAACCCCACCGAAATGAAGGCGGCGCTGAGCGTGGCCCGCATGCAGAAGCCGAACCGCCTCTGGGCCGTGATGCAGCCGCATACCTACAGCCGCGTCAAGAGCCTGTTCCAGGATTATCTCACCTGCACCCTTGCGGCGGACTTCACCCTCGTGACCGACATTTACGCGGCCCGCGAAAAGGACCCCGGCGATATCAAGGCCGAAATGGTGGTGGCCGGCATGCGGGAGCACGGGATCAACGCCGTGCATACGCCGAGCTTTAACGACACCGAAAACTATCTCCGCGCGCACTGGCAGCCGGGCGATCTGGTGCTCACGATGGGCTGCGGGAACATCAACCTCCTCAACGAGCAAATGCAGCTGCACGGCGACACAAAATAGAATAAGATCCCCATGAGCGGGCCATGCTGATACAGTACCGGATGATTCCGCCGCCGGGCGGAGCAAGGAGGAAAATCAGCATGACCCGTTTGTTTGTCCGTTTTTTGTGTTTCGCCTGCGCGCTGGCGCTCCTGCCGCTGGGGGCGGCCCTCGCGGAGCCACTGGAGGAAGGCGCGCCCATGACCCTGACCGCGCCGAGCGCCATCCTGATGGAAGCGGAAACCGGCGCGGTGATCTTTGAAAAGAACGCGGACGACGCCCGTCCCGCCGCGTCCATCACAAAGCTGATGACGCTGCTGCTGGTGCTGGAAAAGCTGGAAAAGAATGGAATCACGCTGGAGGACCGCGTCACCGTTTCCCCCCAGGCCGCGGCCCAGCCGGGCTCCCAGGCGTTTTTGGACGCCGGAGCGCAGTATCCGCTGCGCGATTTGCTCAAAGCCACCATCATTTCCAGCGCCAACGACGGCGCGGCGGCCTTGGCGGAATACCTGGCAGGGACCGAGGAAAGCTTTGTGCGGCTGATGAACCAGCGGGCGGAGGAAATGGGCCTTCAAAATACGCACTATGTCAATTGCACCGGGCTTCCCGCCCAGGGGCAGTACACCTGCGCCCGCGACGTGGCCGCGATTTCCCGCGAAATCGCCCGGCATCCCGCCTATTTTTCCTATTCCGCCACCTGGCTGGACAGCCTGACCCACCCCTCCGGCCGGGTGACGGACCTGACGAATACCAACCGGCTCGTCCGTTTTTATCCGGGCTGCGACGGGTTCAAGACCGGCTCGACCTCCGAAGCCAAATACTGCCTGAGCGCTACGGCGGAAAAGAACGGCATGCGGCTGATCGCCGTGGTGCTGGGCGTGCCCAGCAGCCAGACCCGCTTTGACGAAGCCCGCGCCATGATGGATTACGGCTTTTCCGCCTATACCCGCGTGCGGGCGGCGCAGGCGGGCGATCTGGTGGGTTTGAGCGTGCCGGTGCGCTTGGGCGCGCGCGATCAGGTGGAGGCGGCGCTGGAAAACGGGCTGGACCTGCTGCTGCGGACGGGCGACGAAAGCAAGCTGCGCTTTGAAGCGGCCTTGGCGGATTCCGTCGCCGCGCCGGTGCACGCGGGCGATCCCCTGGGGCATGTGGATATCCTCTTGGATGGCAAACGCATCGCCCGCATCCCCGCCGTCGCCGCGCACGACGTGCGCCTGCCCGGCCTGCTGGAGGGCTTTTTCCGGATGATGGAGAACTGGCGATAACGCTATCTGGCAAGGTCCGATACGGCTAAGAGCAGCGCGTCCACGTCGCGCTCGGTGGAAAAAGGCCCGGGGCTCGCGCGCACCGCGCCTTCGCTTCCCAGATAGGCGTGTACGGACGGCGCGCAGTGCAGCCCGCCGCGCACGGCGATGCGGCGCTTGTTCAATTCGTCCGCCGCCCGGCCGCTGTCCATGCCGTCCAGGCGGAAGCTGACCACAGCGGCATGGGGCACGTCCGCGGGCCCGCGGTAGACCGTGACGCCGGGCATGTTCATAAGCCCTTCGCTTAGGCGCTCTGCCAATTGATGCTCGTATTCCCGCAGGGCCGCGCGGTGGCGGCGCACAAAGCGAAGCCCCTGCAAAAGCCCCGCGATGCCCGGCAAATTGGCCGTGCCGCTCTCCAGGCGGTCGGGCAGCATGTCCGGCTGGCGCAGGCTGTCGGAAACGGAGCCTGTGCCGCCCGCGCGGAAAGGCCGGGGCACGATTTGGCCGCTCAGGCACAAAAGCCCCGTGCCCATCGGGCCCAATAAGCCCTTGTGTCCCGGCATGGCGATCATGTCCGCCCCAATGGGGGCCAATTCTTCCGTGCCCGCCGTCTGCGCGGCGTCCAACAGCAGCGGAACGCCCTGGCTGTGGCAGGCCCTGGCAATATCGCGCGCGGGCTGAATGATGCCGGTCACATTGCTGGCGTGGCAGAGGACGCAGAGCGCGGTCCTGGGCCCGATGGCGGCGGACACCGTTTCCGGGGTGAGGATGCCCCTTTCATCCGGCGGCAGGATGCGAAGCGTGATCTGGCCCGCGTCGTGGCAGCCGATCAGAGGCCGCATGACGGCGTTGTGCTCCGCGTAGGAAACGAGCACTTCGTCGCCCGCGTGCAGGGTGCCCCGGATGGCCATGTTCAAGGCGTCCGTGCAGTTCAGGCAAAAGATCACCTTTTCCGGGCCGCTCACGCCCGTATATTCCGCCGCCGCTTCCCGGCACGCTTCCATGATCCGGCCCCCCGCGAGCGCGCCCAGGTGCCCGCCGCGTCCCGGATTGCCGCCGAGCTTTTCCGTCACGCCCGCCATGGCCCGTATCACCTCCGGGGGCTTGGGGTAGCTCGTGGCCGCGTTGTCCAGATAAATCATGCTGCATTCCTCCCCCTGCGCTTCACGGCATTCCGCCGATCCTCATAGACTATATGAGGAAGGAGGGATATGCATGACCTATCCGGAAACATTCGGCATCGCCGCGTTCCGCTCCCGGCAGCAGGTAATGCGCTTTGACAGCGCGCTGAAGAGGGCCGGGCTGCGTTCAGAAGTGATTTCCACGCCCCGTGAAGTGTCCATGGGCTGCGGCCTTTCGGTCCGGTTCGATCTGAACGACGCGGAGCGCGTAATGAATATCTATCGCCGCTCCCGCCCCGAAAATCTGATCGGCATGTATCAGGTGGAAATGAACGGGAACGGCAGGCCGACGGTTACGCCGATGGTATAAACAAAAAAGGCCCGTCTCAATGGCCGAGGCGGGTCTTTAGCTTCCTGATGATAAGCTCCTTTCAGTCAATCACCAGCTCCACCGGGCAATGATCGGAGCCGTAAATTTCCGGGTGGATACAGGCGCTTTGCAGGCGGCCTTCCAGCGCATCGGATACGATGAAGTAATCGATGCGCCAGCCCGCGTTGTTTTCCCGCGCGTGGAAGCGGTAGCTCCACCAGCTGTACGCGCCGACGGCGTCGGGGTGGAAATAGCGGAAGGTATCGATGAAGCCGCTGCCAAGGAGGGCGGTCATCTTGTCGCGTTCCTCCTGGGTGAAGCCTGCGCTGCGGAGGTTGCTCTTGGGGTTCTTGATGTCGATCTCCTTGTGCGCCACGTTCAGATCGCCGCAGAAGACCACGGGCTTTTGCCCCTCCAATTCCTTGAGGTAAGCAAGAAAGCGGTCCTCCCACGCCATGCGGTAGGGCAGGCGGGCCAATTCGTCCTGGGAGTTGGGGGTGTAGACGGTGAGGAAAAAGAAATCCGGGAATTCCAGCGCGATCACGCGGCCTTCGTGGTCAAATTCGTCCGCGCCGATGCCCAGGCGCACGGACAAGGGCTCCAGCCTGGTAAAGATCGCCGTGCCGGAATAGCCTTTTTTTTCGGCGTAATTCCAGAATTGATGATAGCCGGGCAGGTCGAGCGCGATTTGCCCCGCCTGGAGCTTGGTTTCCTGCAGGCAGAAAATATCCGCGTCCAGGGCGGCGAACGCGTCCATAAAGCCCTTGCCTATCGCGGCGCGCAGGCCGTTCACATTCCAGGAAACCATTTTCATAGAAGCGTACCTCCGTGATTCATTCGTGCGTCCATTCTTCCGCCCGCATATCCGGCGCGGCTTTTCGCAGCGCTTTTTTCGCGTTTACCCTTACGGGATGGCCGCACAGGCGCAGCATGGGCAGATCGCTCCCGCTGTCCCCGTACGCCCAGGAGGCGGCGTAATCCGCCTGCAGGCCGCTGTCCGAAAGCCATGCGGCGACGCGCTTTGGCTTTTCCTCGCCCTTGCAGTTTTCCCCGAGCCGGCCGTCCGGGAAATAAGGCGTCGCGAGCACGGCGTCAAAGCCGAGCGCCCGCCCGATCAAAAGCATGTAATTGTCCGTGGACGCGGTGACCAGCACGGCTTTTCTTCCGGCTGCCTGATGGCCGCGCACGCATGCGATGCCCCGGGGATAAACCAAGGGCAGAAGCGCTTCGTTTACGAAAGCGCGGCACAGCTTTTCCTGTTCGCCGCCGGAAAAGCGCTGAAGGAACCGGAGCGCGCGTTCCTTGGACTCCTTTGCGCTGACCAGCCCAAGGCCGTATCCCCCCGCGGCGATGAGGGCGGAAAAGAATTCCCCGCCCGTCATCGCTTTTTTTCGCCGCGCCCAGCGGACCAGCAGGGCGATGCTGTCTCCGGGGATCAGGGTGCCGTCAAAATCGAACAGCGCCAATCGAATGGGCTCTCCCATGCCGCCCCTCCGTCAGTACCAGGTGGCGCAGAACTCGGTCACGTACCAGGTGTTTTGGTGGGGGGTGTAATTGACGTTCGGCTCGGTCTGCTCTTCCCGGGGGATGGGGGAAAGGTTTTGATGCTCCACGTTGCGGGCGTCGTAAAGGTAACAGTAGCTTTTGACCGTGCTGCCCATGTTTCCCTCGACCGTGGTCACCTTGTACAGCCCTTCGCCATAATCCTTGACGTCCGTCACGATGCCCACGTGCTTATAGCCGTAAGCGTCCTTGACGCTGCCGTAGATCACCAGATACCCGGGCCGGGGGATCTTGGTGGTGCGGCCCAGGTTCGTGTACCCGGTATCGATCTTGGGCACGCCCGCGGCCTTGATCCCGTGCGGATCGCCGTTCGTCAGAGGTTTGAGCTTGCGGATATCGTCTTCTTTTTCCAGGGGCACGCCCGCCGTATCCAGGCAGTAGCCCGCGAACGCGCCGCACCAGCCGATGTTGCCGTAGCCCCACCATTTCACATACTTGTTGCTTTTGGTATCCTTGCTCATCGCCTGGCCGCCCACCGCGATCCATTCGTCCGTTGCGATGTCGATCACCCTTTGGATCACGTCCGGCACGGGGTCGTCCGCGCTTTCGTCGGGCAGCACCGTCACCTTCACCTGGGCGGTCTTGTTGGTGCGGGTGCCGGTCAGGGTCAGGGTGGCTTCGCCCGCGGAGAAGCCGATCAGGCGCACGTTCTTTTTATCGTTCACGTCCGCTTCCGCGCCGGCGACGGCCGGATCGCTGCTCTCCCAGACGCCGGTAAAGCCCTGGGAAAATAATTGAAACTGCCCGGCGGTGAGCGTCAGCTCCTTGGGCAGGGAAGGAATTTTCGCCGCGGCAAGGCCGGAAAGAGGCTGAAGGGCCAGGGCGAGAAGCAGCAGCGCGCAAATCAGCTTTTTCATGTTTGCCTCCAGAAATGTGTTTATGGGTTTTTGCTTTGAGGGGCTGCCTTCTTCTCAGCATCCGCTGACAGGCGGCGCATGCTCTGCACGCTGTCCAGGATGACGGCGGCAAGCCCCACGATGAGGGTGAAATAGTAGGTGAAAAAGCGCCAAAGCAGCAGCGCGCCCACCAGCTTGTCCGCCGGGAAAATATGCTGGAAGAAGATATAGAAGCCGCCCTCCTGCGCCCCGGAAGCGCCGGGCAGCGGCGTAAAGGACGCGCCGATGAACAATAGGAACTGCAGCGTCAGGATATCGGCGTAGGAATACTGGGAAAGCCCCAGCGCGCGGTACACGCAGTAGGCGATGCTCATCAGGCCCAGCACCTGCAGGCAGGAGAGCAGGTATAATTTGAACAGCCGGAAGGGGTGATGCGTCAGCATATCCACGGAAGCGTGAAAATCGCTGATGGCGGCGTCGGCCCTGGAGGCTGTGCGGGCCACGTCCTTGACCAGATGCAGCGCTTTGCCAAGGCGGATGGCCAGCGTCAGGATGGCGCGCACGATGTTTTTGTTGATCGCGAGCAGCAGCACCGCCGCGACGGATAAGCCGTTGAGCACAAAGCCCGCGAATACGATCCATTTGGCGTTGTCGATGCAGGAGAGCACGATCTGGGGGCGCAGGATCCACAGCAGGCCGCCCAGGGACAAAAGCGCCGTCTGGAACGTGAAAAATTTGACCGCGAGGCCGGAGGAGGAAATGCCCGCCGGGATATTCCGCTTTTTGAGCGCCAGCACCTGCATGGGCTGGCCGCCCGTCGCCGCGGGCGTTACCGAGGAATAAAAGCTGCCGATCAGCGCGACCAGGAGCGACAGCCCAAACTTGATCTTGATTTTCTGCTGATGGAAAAACACGTGCAGGCCCATGGCCTCAAACGTCATAAAAACGCACCAGGAGCCGAGCGCCGCCAGGATCCACCACGGATCGGCGGATCTGAGCGCCCGCCACGCGTCGCTAATGCCGCCGCCCCGCGCACTCAAATAAAGCACCAGCCCCAGGGTGCTAAAAATAATCAGCGCGTTCAGCAGCCGGCTTCTGGCTGCTTTGGTCATTTTTTTCAAACGATGGCCGCCTTTTTCACTGAATACCCGCCGATCAAACCGATCAGCCGATGAAAAACAGGATGATAAATCGGACGGGCAAATCCCGCCTCATACAGTATACCATATCTCCCGAGCGTTTGTCACCTTTTTTTTCTGGGGACGGCCGATGAAAGGAGGTCCTGATAAAGATGGCAAATTATGGAACAATGAGATAAATGCATCAGAAAATAAAATTAATCAATCAAAAGTATGCGCATAATTGGAAGAAATATGATCGAAATTGGCAACGTTTGACGTTATCGCTCCCACGCCTTGACAGGGAAACAGGTTCCGCCTATAATGAAACGAATCCGGTAAATCAGGCGGGAGGGGCAAAAGCGCCCTTTCGCTCTTAGGAGGAAAAGGAATGGGCAAGTATTTCGGCACGGATGGATTCCGTGGGGAAGCGAACGTCAACCTGACGGTGGAGCACGCCTTCAAGGTGGGCCGCTACATCGGATATTATTATGGCCGCGGCCACAAGGCCCGCATCGTGATCGGCAAGGACACCCGCCTGTCCAGCTATATGTTTGAATACGCCCTGGCCGCGGGCCTGACAGCCAGCGGCGCGGATGTGTATCTGCTGCACGTGACCAGCACGCCCTCCGTCGCGTATGTCACGCGGAACGAGCGCTTCGACTGCGGCATCATGATTTCCGCCAGCCATAACCCGTATTATGATAACGGGCTCAAGCTCATCAACGGCAACGGCGAAAAGATGGCCGACGAAGTGACCGCCCAGGTGGAAAAATACCTCGACGGCCTGCTGCCCGAAGCGCCCTACGCCACCCGCGACAGCATCGGCCGCACCATCGATTACGCCGCGGGCCGCAACCGCTATATCGGGTATCTGATCTCCCTGGCCCGGTTTGATTTCAAGGGCATTAAGGTGGGCCTGGACTGCGCGAACGGCTCCACCTGGATGATCGCCAAATCCGTTTTCGACGCCCTAGGCGCGGAAACCCATGTGATCAACAACACCCCGGACGGCGTCAATATCAACACCAACTGCGGCTCCACCCACATCGAGGGCCTGAAAAAATATGTGAAGGAAAACCATCTGAACATCGGCTTTGCCTACGACGGCGACGCCGACCGCTGCCTGGCCGTGGATGAAAACGGCGAATTGGTCAACGGCGACCAGATTCTTTACATTTACGGCACCTATATGAAGAAGCGCGATAAGCTGACCACCAATACCATCGTTTCCACCGTCATGAGCAATTACGGCCTGGGCAAAGCCCTGAAGGAAGCGGATATCGACTGGATCCAGACCCAGGTGGGCGACCGCTTCGTGTACGAATGCATGCGTCAGGGCGGCCATTTGCTGGGCGGCGAGGACAGCGGCCACATCATATTCAGCAAGTACGCCACCACCGGCGACGGCGTGCTCACCTCCATCAAGGTGATGCAGGCGATGATCGACCAGAAGCTGCCGCTGAGCAAGTTGGCGGAGCCCATCAAGCTCTATCCCCAGGTGCTCAAGAACGTCCGCGTCGCGGATAAGGACGCGGCCCTCTCCAACCCCGCCGTACAGGCCGCCTATGAGGCAGCCCAGAAAGCGCTGGAGGGCAACGGCCGCGTGCTGCTGCGCAAGAGCGGCACCGAGCCCGTCGTGCGCGTGATGGCGGAGGCCGGCAGCACGGAAATCTGCAACAAGTACGTGGACGAGATCATTGACGTGATGAAAGCGGAAAACCTGATCGCCAACTGAGAGAAAAGGGGTGTCCTCCATGCTGAAAACCAAGGATTTATACGATCTTTCCCATACCCTGGCCGCCCCGCTGCTGGAAAAAACGGAATATCCCTGGGAAGCGCTGGACGGGATCAAGGAATTTATCCTTTCCCTCGGCCCGACGCTGCCCAAGGACGAATACGACGAGGTTTCGCCGAACGTGTGGGTAGCCAAGGACGCGAACGTGTACCCCACGGCCATGCTCGGCGCGCCCTGCATCATCGGGCATAAGACCGAGGTGCGCCACTGCGCCTTTATCCGCGGCAGCGCCCTGGTCGGCGACGGCGCGGTGGTGGGCAATTCGGTGGAAATCAAAAACGCCATCCTGTTCGACGGCGTGCAGGTGCCGCACTTCAACTATGTGGGCGATTCCGTGATGGGCTATAAGAGCCACATGGGCGCGGGGTCCGTCACCTCCAACGTCAAGAGCGACAAGACCCTCGTCGTGGTCAAGGACGGAAGCGAGCAGATCGCCACCGGCCGCAAAAAGTTCGGCGCGATGGTGGGCGATTTCGTGGAGGTCGGCTGCAACAGCGTCCTCAATCCCGGCACGGTGCTCGGCCCCCGCGCCAGCGTGTACCCCACCTCCTGCGTGCGCGGCGTGATCCCCGCCGATCATATCTTCAAGAACAAAAACGAAATCGTGCTGCGGAAAAAGTAAAACCGCAGCATCGGGAAAGAGCGCTCCTTCCGGGAAAGATGGGAGGGGCGCTCCTTTTTTTCCGGCCCCGGTGCCGCCGCATCGCGTCCAGGATGAATCCTTCGTCCGCAATCGAAAAGCAATTTCGTGCAAACGGGAGGAAGGGCTGAATGGAAAAGTTGCATAGAGAGTGACTTCATTTTTTGTTAAACATGGAAAAAATGGTATAAAAGTCCTGAAAAAATGATAAAATAGAACCTGCGGCCCTTGAAGTGCCACGGAAAGTTTGCTATAATGATCGGGGAGAATGGATAAAAATGATGTTTTTTGAAAGATTGAACCGGCTGAATGCGCAGATCCGCGTACAGCTGAACGTTCCGCTTTCCCGGTATACCACGCTCCGGGTGGGCGGTCCGGCGGATTATTTTGTGGAAATCGAAGATGAAAAGGGCCTTATGGACGTGCTGCGCGCCGGGAAGGAAACGGGGGAGGACGTCCTGCTGCTTGGCAACGGCTCCAACCTTCTGGTGCGGGACGGCGGCTTCCGCGGCGTGGCCGTGCATTTCGGGCGCGCGTTTTCCAAGGTGGAAAGGCAGGGGGATCATCTGTACGCCCAGGCCGGCGCTCTGCTTTCCGGCCTTTCTGTTCGGGCGCGGGACGAAGGGCTTTCCGGGCTTGAATTTGCCCAGGGCATCCCGGGCACGGTGGGCGGCGGCGCGTACATGAACGCCGGGGCGTACGGCGGGGAGCTCGGCGCGCTGATAAAAACCGTCCGAATCTGGGACGGCCGGGAAATTCGCCAGATCCCAGGCGAACAAATGGATTTTTCCTATCGCCACACGCGGGCGATGGATGAACGATGGATCATTTTGGGGGCGCTGTTTGCCCTGCAGGCGGGCGATCCCCGGGCGATCGACGCCGCCATGCGCGATTACGCGGCCAGGCGGCGGGACAAGCAGCCGCTGGAGTATCCGAGCGCCGGCTCCTTTTTCAAGCGTCCGGCGGGGCACTTTGCCGGGGCGCTGATCGAGCAGGCGGGCCTGAAGGGCCTTACCGTCGGCGGCGCGCAGGTGAGCGAAAAGCACGCCGGGTTCCTGATTAACGTGGGGAACGCAAAGGCGGCGGATTTCCTCCTGCTCATGGAGCAGGTCCGGCAGGCGGTGTATGAACGGTTCCAGGTGCGCCTGGAGCCGGAGGTGCGCATCGTGGGGAGTGACGCATGAGCTTTTCATCCCAGGTGAAGCAGGAATTGCTGCGCATCCAGCCGGAAAAGCACTGCTGCATGCTGGCGGAATTGAGCGCCCTGACCCAGGCGGCGGGCTCGCTGCGCCTGAGCGGCGGGGGCAAGGTGCAGGTGGTGTACGAAACGGAAAACCCGGCCCTGGCCAAGCGCATTTTCCTGCTGCTCAAGCGCCGCATGGAAATCACCCCGCAATTGGAATTCAACCGGCATAAGCGGCTGGGCGGGCGCAGGCTGTCGATCCTCACGGTATCGGAGGGCGACGCGAGGCGCCTGCTGATCGCCCTTCGCATGCTCCAGGAATCGGAGAGCGGCACGGTGTTCAAGGGCGTTCCCCGCGCGGCGATGACCCGGCGCTGCTGCCGCGCCGCGTTCGTCCGCGCCGCGTTCCTGGGCGGGGGCTCCATGACCGCGCCCGATCAGGAATACCATCTGGAGTTTACGTCCAGCCCCAGCCGCTCGGAAGCGCTGATGAAGATGCTGGAAAAAAGCGGCATCGAATCGCGCCTCACCCAGCGCAGGGATACGGACGTGGTATATATCCGCCGGGGGGATGACGTGGTCAACTGCCTGGCGCTGATGGGCGCGCACAGGGCGCTCATGGAAATGGAAAACATCCGCATCGGCCGGGACGCCCGCAACCAGGCGAACCGCGCCCGCAACTGCGACGAGGCGAACCTGAAAAAGCAATTGTCCACGGGGGAGAGGCAGGCGCAGGCCATCGTGCGCTATTCCCTGGCCCACAGCCTTTCCGCGCTGCCGGACGAACTGCAGGAGATCGGACGGATCCGGATGCTGCATCCCGAAGTATCACTGGAGGAATTGGGCCAGATGCTGCCAAAGCCCATTGGGAAATCCGGGGCCAACCACCGGATGCGGCGGCTGATGCGCCTGATCGAAATAGACCAAAGACAGGACGGAGACCAATACCATGATAACGCGGACGCTGGATTTGTCGGGTGTCACGCCCCTGAACCGGACCCAGATTGAGCATCTGGTGCATTTGTCGGGCGACTTTGTGTCCAAGATCATCTTTGAGCACAAAAACCGCACCATCAACGGAAAATCGATGCTGGGCCTCCTCTCCATGGGCGAAACGGGCAAGGACCCGGTCACCCTGATCGTGGACGGGGAGGATGAGGAGGAGGCCTGCACGGCCATCACGGAGATGCTCAAAGCGGGGGTGGTGCCCCCCAAATCGGCGGTGGACGCGCAGCAGCTGATGCAGCGCATCAAGGATCGGTACGTCACCATCCTGGGGGATAACCTGGTGGGCATATATCTGCATGGCTCGCTGGCCTCCGGCTGCTTCCGCTGGGACGGGAGTGACATCGATTTCCTCGTTGTGGCGAAAAAGCCGCTCTCCTTGGATAAGAAGATCGCCCTGGTGGAAGCCCTCCATGCCCTGGAGAGCGAAGCGCCGCCCAAGGGGCTGGAAATGAGCGTGATCCTGGAGAAAAACTGCCGGGATATCCCATGCCCCGTGCCCTTTGAAATCCATTATTCGTCCGGGCACCGGGAGGAATACGAGCGGGACGGGCGGGGCTTCTGCGCCCGCATGCACGGCGAGGACCCGGATCTGACCGCCCATATCCTGTGCGTCAACGCCTTTGGCGAGGTGATCTGCGGCCCCGGCATCACCCGGGTGTTCGATCAGGTAAAGAAGGAGGACGCGCTCAGGGCCATCCTCTTTGACGTGGAGGACGCGCAGGATCAGCTGCATGAAAACCCGGTGTACTATGTGCTCAACCTCTGCCGCGCCGTCGCGTATAAGCGCGAGGATCTGGTTCTGAGCAAGCGCGAGGGCGGCGAATGGGCGCTGCGCCATATGCCCTCCGTCCATCAGCAGGTGATCCAGGCGGCCCTCAACGCGTATAACACGGGCCTTGGCATGTTCTATAACAAAGGCGAGGCCGAAGCCTTCCGCTTTGACGCGATGAAGGAACTGAAAGAATAGCTTTGTTTTTTCCTTTTTTGCTCCGCCTGCCGGTTTTCCGGCAGGTTTTTTGCTTTGCATTTTCCGGAAAGCTGTGATATAATCAGCGGGCTTACGCGACTGCCGGATGGGAGGGAAATCCATGATTCATCAGAATGTACTGGAGGCCGTGGGGAATACGCCGCTGATCCGCCTGAACCGGATGCCGGAAGCGGGAAGCGCGGAGATCCTGGTCAAGTTTGAGGCGCTGAACGTGGGCGGCTCCATCAAAACCAGGACGGCGCTGAACATGATCGAACAGGCGGAAAAGGAAGGCCTCATCGATCAGGATTCGATCATCGTGGAGCCGACAAGCGGCAACCAGGGCATCGGCCTTGCGCTGGTCGGGGCGGTGAAGGGCTACCGCACCATCATCATCATGCCGGACTCGGTGAGCACCGAGCGGCGCAAGCTCGTGCAGCACTATGGCGCGGAGGTCAAGCTCATCCACGATGCGGGCGACATCGGCAAGTGCATCGAGGAATGCCTGCACGCGGCGCTGGAAATGAAAAAGAAGAACCCCAAGGTGTTCGTGCCCCAGCAGTTTGAAAACCCGAACAATACCCTGGCCCATAAAAAGCACACGGCCCTGGAGATCATGGCCCAGGCGGCCCGGCCCATTCACGGCTATTGCAGCGGCATCGGCACCGGCGGCACCCTGACCGGCATCGGCGAGGTGCTCAAAGCGCAGTATCCGCAGATCGAGATTTGGGCCGTGGAGCCGGAGAACGCCGCCATCCTGGCCGGGGGCACCATCGGCACCCATATCCAGATGGGCATCGGCGACGGCATTATCCCGGAGATTTTGAACCGGGAAATCTACGATCATATTTACGTCGTCACCGATCAGGAGGCCATTCAGACCGCGCGGCGGCTCGCCCGCGAAGAGGGCCTGATGTGCGGCATTTCCAGCGGCACCAACGTGGCCGCGGCCCTGAAGCTTGCGAAAAAATTGGGGCCGGGCAAAACGGTGGTCACCGTCCTGCCCGACACCGCGGAACGCTATTATTCAACCGTGCTGTTCGGAGAATGAGCCCCCGCCTTCAGCCCAGGCCGTACCAGACGGGGCTGCCGTACTGGCAGGCTTTGCTGCCCGTGACGGTCAGGCGCAGGGTAAACGCGCCGCGGGGCAGGCGGGATCCGGGGATCATGATCCGCTGGGGCGGCCAGAAGGCTGCGCCGAAACATTCGTCGTTCAAAAACACTTCCGCCATTTCCTGGGCGGACAGGGAGATCAGCAGGGGCCCCAAACAGGCGGGCACATGGGCGCTGTACGTGATTTGGTGCAGCGCTTTGTTTTCGCTTTCAAACGTGAAATCCCGATTTCTCAGGGTAACGGCAGGGGCGGTTTCCTTTGGCAGGGCGTCCCATTCCGCCTGGGAATCGCAGGAAAAGATCAGCAGGCTTTCGTTCGGGGCAAGGCAGATCCGGGCGCGCCGACATTTTCCGTCCGCCCGGCTCTCCAGCCGCCAAATCTGGTTCTGCCAAAGATCGTATTTTCCAAGCGGCGCGGAGGCGGGGAAACGGATGTCCGCTTCCAGGGGCTTTTCCAGGCTTTCGTTGACGAGCAGCCACACCGCGCGGCCGTGGAACTTCAGGCGGGCGGCGCGAAGATGCGGCTGCGCGGGCTCGCACGCGCAGTCGGGCGGCACGGAAAACACATCCCGGGATACGGAGGGAAATGCGCCGTCCAGGGTCATCACGGCCTCAAACGTCCTATTTTGGCAAATCAGAGCGCCGTTTTCCTCCCGGCAGTCCTTCCATACGCTTTCGGGCAGGTATTGGAAGGAGCGCTGGCTTTCAAACAGGGGCTTGACCTCCTCCCAGCGCAGCGCGCGGTTGCGGCAGAGCACGGCGATCCCGCATGCCGCTTCGCCCTCCGTCATCAGGCAGGAGAGCCGCGCCATATAATCCGCCCAGAGGCGATAGTGCGGCCACCAGATGCTGCCGGGCCCTACGTCCGGCGGGCGTTCGGCGCTGCGCCTTCCGCGCAGGCTGTAATAGAACGCGTGCGGGATGAACAGGTTCACCCCGCGCACGGCCAGATAATCGATGTACCATTTCATATCCGCGCCGGTGAAATGCCAGGGGTTTCCGTTTCGGCTGCACGCGCCGAAGCATTCGTTGGAATTCCGTCTGCGGCCCATGAGGCGCGCCATATCCGCGCCGCATTTGGCCATCACGCTGTCCATGCCGTTCACGCCGCCTTTTTCGGGGGACACCCAGCGGAACACCAGGTCCTGCCCCGGAATGTGGAAATACCGCTGCGGCTCGATGTCGTCGCTCTGGTGCGGGTGCCCCATCAGGGCGACCCCGTGCTTTTCACACCATTGGGACAGGCGCCGATAGTAGACCTCGCCTTCCCGCTGCCGGATCAAAAGGCGGTACAGCGCGGTATCCGCGTTTTCTTCGCCCGTGAACAGGCCCGTCAGGCCCTCCAGGCTTCCGCCCGCCGCCACAAACACCTGATCGAAACCCTTCGTCCAAGGCTGCAAACCGCGGGTATTGCGGCCCAGGACGCTGGGCTCGTCCGTAAAAAAGCCAATGACGGTATTGCCGAAATACGCGCTGAATTCCCGGTAATAGGCTTCATGCGTGATGCGGATGAATTCATCCACCGCTTCCGGGTTCAGGATATCGGCGCTGCGGGGGGCGTTTCTTTCCCCGTCGTCTTCCCCGTAATGGATGCCGCGGATGGTGCCGAGGCTGAAACGCTCAACGAGGAAGCCCTTTTTTGTTTCGCAGAGGATATGGTCGCCGGGCAAGGGCGTTTCCGCCAGCGCCAGGCCCCGGCTGGCCCAGTCGGGGCGGGACTGCACGATGAGCCCGGAGGCGGAGCCGGAGGGGTACATGCCTTCGTCATACAGAACGATCCGCATATCGAGCGCATGGGCCGTTTCGATGGCCGTGCGCAGGTATGCGAAGAACGAAGCGGACAGATACCCGATCCGCTTGCTGATCCCCATCCGGGGATGCAGCACCACGCCCCACACCCCGTGATCGGCAAAATCCCTGAGCTGCCGCTTGATTTCCGCATGGCGCAGATCGCCGTTCAAAAACCAGAAGGGGATCGGCGTGTATTCGCGGGCAGGATGAAGCAGCGGTTCCCAAAAATCCATGGAAGCAGCCTCCTTTATTCGGCTTTCCGAACGTCGAGCGCAATCTGCCGGCAGCGGCGCAGGGAAACGGTCGCGTGTTCTTCCAGGACGCAATCGGAAAAGCGCATGTCCCGCGCTTCGTACCCCGGCACGTCAAAGCCACTTACGTCAATGCCGGGCACGGGATGGTCCTCCTTCTCCCAGTAATCGCGGGCCCAGCCGGTAAAGCGCACGCGCTCGCAGCAAAAATCGGAAAACACGGGCGGCACGTCCGAGCCTTCGCCGTCGTCGTTATACAGCACGGCGCAGGCGAGGAAGCGGGAAAGCACGCTGTCGCGCACCGAAATATCCTTGACGTACCCGCCGCGCTTTTTGGTCGCCTTGATCTGCACCCCATAGAGGGAATGTGCAAGATTGCAGTCCCAGATCTTCACGTCCTCCACGCCGCCGCTCATTTCGCTGCCGATGGCGATGCCCAGGCCGTATTCGCTCACGCAGTCGAACACCCGGATATGGCGCGTGGGCCGATGGATGCGGTTGCCCTCCGGGTTTTTGCCGCTTTTGATGGCGACGGAATCATCGCCGGTGTGGAATTCGCTGGCGAACAGGGTGCAGCATTCGCTGGAATCCGGGTCCCAGCCGTCGCCGTTCCACACCTTTTCCGAGCGGAACACGCAGTGGTCGGTGACGATATTTCGGGAATAGAGCATATGCACGTTCCAGCTGGCCCCGTTTTGCAGCGTCAGCCCGGTGATGCGGATGTTTTCGCAGTTGCTCAGGTTGATGAGCCTTCCGCGCGCGCGGCCGGGGATGGTGTGGTCGTTTTCATATTCCCTGATTTTGTCGCCGAGCGAGGCCAGATAGGCTTCCAGGCGCTTTTTTTCCGCGTCGATGATGCCGAGCGCCAGCTCCTGCCCGCCGCCGGAGATCACGCCCTTGCCGTAAATCAGCACGTTTCGGCAGTTGGGCCCCGCCGCGTGGTCCATTTCACCCAGGTTCAGCAGGCTTTGGTAGCATTCCATTTCCGTCCCTTCAAAGCGGCTGCGGATCTTGGGCAGATAATCCTTTGGGTCCTGCGTGCCCTGGAGCACCGCGCCCTGCGCAAGGCACAGGGCCATATCGCTGTGCAGCCTGAGCGCGCCGGTCAGATAGACGCCGGCGGGGAGATACACCTCCTCATCCGGCCCGCAGCGGTCAACGGCGGCTTGCAGGGCTTTTGTGTCCATGGTTTTCCCATCGCCCAAAGCGCCGAAATCCTTCACGTTCAGGCGGCGGCGCTGAAAGCCGGGGCGGGCCCGGGTACAGCCGATTTCTTTTCCGTTCATCAGCACCCGGATATCATGCGCGCGATCCGGGCCCGGGGCCTCCAAGGCGTAATGCGTGCGGTTCGTATGCCCGATTTCCCGGCCGTCCAGCAGCACGGCGTATTCCGCGTTTTCCGGAGAGCCCGCCGGCTGATCCCACCATAAGGTCAGGCCGTTCGCGGCGAAAGCGCTATGGATTTCCATCAGGCATCCTCCTTCCGTTCGTCCAGGCATTGCTGCATTTCCACGCACATCAGCAGGAACGCGCCGACGCCGTGCAGGTCGTTCACGCTGGTTGGCCGCGCGCAGTAAAACGCGTAATCGCCCACGCCGGTCCCAACGCACACATTGCCGATCAGAAGATCGTCTCCGTCCCGGGCAAGGCTGCCGATCACGCCCGCATACCCGCGCCGGGCCGCGTCCAGAAAGTCCCTTTCCATCATGCCGCGGCGGACGGCCTTGCACAGCGCCGCGACATACAGGCAGGAGCAGGAGTTTTCCAGCCAGTTGCCTTCCTGGCCGCCCTTGTTCACCACCTGGTACCAGCGTCCGTCCCTGGATTGATAGCGGCACAGGGCTTTGAGCAGGTCCACGGCCATCTCCTGGACGGCGCCGAAACCGGGATGGTCGGCCGGAATAAAATCAAGCTCGTTGAGCAGCGCCACCGGCACCCAGCCCATGGAGCGGCCCCAGAATTCCGGCGCGCGGCCCGTGATCGGATCCGCCCAGGGGGCTTCAAACCGCCCGTCCCACGCGTGGCGCATGAGGCCCGTTTTTTCGTCCCACGTCACCTGCTTCATCAGCAGCGCCTGGTGGATGGTTTCGTCGGTCAGCGCGGGCAGATCGTAACGGTACGCGTATTCCGCGCAGAAGGGCCCGGCCATGTACAGCCCATCCAGCCACATCTGGTCCGGCGTCCCGGTCTTGTGCCAATAGCCGCCCTGCGAGTTGCGCGGGATGGCCTTGACTTCTTCATAGACGGACGCGAGGCATTTTTCATAATAGCCGTCCTTCGTTTCGTCCAGGAGCGAAAAGAGCAGGATGCCCGGCTGGATATCGTCCAGATCGGCGAAGCTGCACGCCCGGATGCCGCCGTTTTCATCGAATACGGAATCCACCCAGGCTTTGATGTAATCGAAGTATTTCCTTTCGCCGGTCAATTGCCAGACGCCGTGCATGCCGGAAAGGAAAACCCCCTGGTGATAATGGAAATGGCCTTTGGGGGGCAAATCGGGCGCGGAGAATCTGCGCATCATGGTATCGCAGGCGGCTTTTGCGTAATCAAGGGGCGTCATGAAAACAAGCACCTCTCTTTATCGATCAGATGCCTGTATGATAGCATGATCTCCATGATTTCGCAAGCCGCGCCGCGGGATCGAGGCAAATCAAAAATCCGGGCCGATCTGGAAAAGGGGCAAATAGTGCTTGCGGACCAGGCGCGTTTTATGTATAATATAAATAATCATTCGGGCAGGCAAAAGGCGAGGGAGCGTTTGCCCTGCCGCGGACTGCCAGAGGGATATAAAAGGAGCGAGCGGACTGATGAGCACAAAAACGGTAAAAGCCCCTTCATTGCGGGAAAAAACCACCTGGGGCAAAGCCCTGTCGCGCGACTGGCATCTGTATCTGATGCTGCTTTTGCCCGTCGCGCTGGTCATCCTGTTCAATTATGCCGCCTACCCGGGCCTTCGCATGGTATTCATGGATTATAAGCCCGCCAAGGGCTATGCGGGCAGCAAATGGGTGGGCCTTGAAACGTTCCGGAAGGTTTTTAAGGACAAGGACTTTCTCCGCGCCCTCAATAATTCCCTGATCTTCAATCTCCTGGATCTGCTCGTCTCCTTCCCCATGCCCATCATCCTGGCCTTGATGCTCAACGAGCTTCGGTTCCCAAGGTTCAAAAAGGTGACGCAGACGGTGCTCTATCTGCCCCATTTTCTCAGCTGGGTGATCGTGGGCTCCGTGGCGTATCAATTGTTTAAGCCGAACAGCGGCATCGTGAACGTGCTGATGATGAAATGGGGCTGGATCAGCAAGGGGGTCCCGTTCCTGACCGAAAAGAATCATTGGGCCGCCACCTACCTGCTCATCGGCGTATGGCAGGGCATGGGCTGGGGCACCATCATCTACCTGGCCGCCATCACAGGCATCAGCGGCGAGCTCTACGAAGCCGCGATGATCGACGGCGCAAGCCGCATGCAGCGCATCTGGCATATTACCCTGCCCGGCATCCGCTCCACCATCGTGGTGCTGCTCATCATGAACCTGGGCAAGATCATGGGCAGCAATTTCGAGCGTCTGGACGTGTTCGCCAACACCCAGGTGAGGGATTACCAATACCAATTGGCCATCTATATTTACGAGAAAGGCCTCGCGAACTCCAAATTCTCCATGGCCACCGCCGTGGGCCTGTTCCAATCGCTGGTGGGCCTGCTGCTGGTGCTTTTGAGCGACCGCTTTGCCAAAGCCTTGGGCGAAGACGGCCTGCTGTAAGGAGGTGGGACGCGTGGCAAAGAATAAAACGATCAAGGATTTCGACACCGTCAACGACGGTTCCCACGCCATCCGGAAGTTTTCCGTCGGCGATTTCCTGATCATCCTGATCCTGGTGATCCTGTGCCTCACCTGCATCCTGCCCTTCGTCCATCTGGCCGCGAAATCCGTGTCCAGCAATACGGCGGTTATGCAAAAGAGCGTGGTGCTCTGGCCCAAGGGATGGAGCTTTGACGCGTACAACACCATCTTCCAGGACGGCACCCTGGTGCATTCCTTCCTGTACAGCGTGAAGGTGGTGCTGATCTTTACCGCGATGGGCATGGTCACCTGCACCTGCGCGGCGTACCCGCTGTCCAAGAAACGTTTGAAGGGCCGCGCGTTCTTTACGTTCCTGCTCATGATCCCCATGTATTTTAACGCCGGCCTGATCCCCTCCTATCTGCTTTACAAGGATCTGGGCCTGCTCAATTCCATGTGGGTGCTGATCCTGCCGCTGATCTATTCTTCCTACAACATGCTGATTATGAAGAACTACTTCCGCTCCACCATTCCGGATACGCTGGAGGAAGCGGCGTTCCTGGACGGGGCCAACAATTTTCAGATCCTGTTCAAAATCGTGCTGCCCCTGTCCATGCCCATCATCGCCACCCTTTCCCTGTTCTACGCCGTGGGCCGCTGGAACGCCTATGCGGACAACAAGTATTACATCACCCGCGAAGGGCTGAAGATGATCCAGTATAAGCTGTATCAGCTGGTCGCCTCCGCGACCGAAGCCCAGACCACCACCCTCTCCGAAGCCATCGAAGTGACCAGTACCCCCGAGGTGCTGCAGGCCGCCTGCATCATGTTCGCCACCATTCCCATCATCTGCATCTATCCCTTCCTGCAAAAGTATTTCGTGAAGGGCGTCATGGTCGGCGCGGTAAAAGGATGAACCTTCGACGGCCCGCAGTGCGGGAAATCCCGTCGAAGGTGAAATCAGCCGAAACAAGCGATCTGTCCATGAAGGACAGTCGCGCCGATTGAGGCTGCGGGATGAAGCTCGGACATTCTGTTTCGATCCTATGGGCGGATGCCCAAAATATAAAAGGAGGAAAACCCCATGAAGAAAACCCTTGCTCTGGTGCTCGCAGTCGTCATGCTGATGAGCATCGCCTCTTTCGCGGCTGCGGAAGCCCCCGCCTGGGAACCGTTCGCTGAGAACGTGACCATCACCATCCCGGTCTATGACCGCGGTCAGGCCGGGGTGCCCAATGTGGAAGACAACTACTGGACCAAGTGGATCCAGAGCAACTTTGGCGACAAGTACAACATCACTGTCAACTATGTGGCCATCCCCCGCAGCGACGTGATGAACAAGTATTCCATGCTGGCCGCCGGCGGGGATCTGCCCACCGTGCTGATGGAATACGACTATCCGAAGGTCACCCAGTGGGCCGCCGACGGCTACCTGACCACCTTCGATATGGACGCCTTCGCCGCGATCGCCCCCACCTACTACAACCGCATGGTGGAAAACAACCAGCTGACCTACACCAAGATCAACGGCGAAACCTACTTCTGCGCGGCCCTGCGCCCCTACTATGACACCTCCTACACCTTCCAGACCTTCGTGCGTATGGACTGGCTCAAGCAGGTCGGCTACGATCACGTGCCCGTGAGCACCACCGAATACAACGAAGCGATGCTCAAGATCAAGGAAGCGGGCATTGCCGAATATCCCGCCGGCGGCACCATGGTGACCGGCGTCGGCTCCGACCAGAACTATGCCTGGCGCACCTGGCCCCTGGACGAAAAAGAATGGGCCATGTACGGCGATTACAACATCCCCTCCCTCGGCTGGGAGCCCAACTATAAGTTCCTCAAGAACGAAAACTACAAGTACAACGCCGGCCTGACCAACCCCGAATATTACCTGACCAACGCCGAAGACGACAAGACCAACTTCATCAACGGCAAGAGCTATTCCTATGCGGGCTACATTTCCGCCTCCATGGACTGGCTGACCGCCTTCTATGAAGCCAATCCTGACGCCGAGCTGGCCATCGCGCCCGTGTCCGGCCTGATCGACGCCGAAGCCGGCACCACCCCCGGCTACCGCACCGACAACCCCTTCGGCATGATGATCGGCTTCTCCGCCTTCGCCAGCGAAGATCAGATCAAGGCCGCCTGGATGTACATGGAATGGCTGACCCAGGAAGAAAACCTGAAGGTGTTCCAGTGGGGCATCGAGGGCGAAAACTACAACTATGACGAGAACGGCCTGCCTGTGACCGTGAGCGACTACAACGGCGAATGCAAGATGGGCTTCTCCAACAACAAGGACTACTGGTGCATCACCATCGAAGCCCGCCAGGCCGGTACGATCGAAGACGTGATCAGCGCGAACATGCCGCACGATCTGCCCCAGGACTTCACCGCGGACGTGATCGCCTGGTACTATGCCAAGGTCGCCGTGAAGAACGCCGGCTGGGCCATCGCCAACGCCCTGTACTCCGTCTCCATGGAAGCCGAAGTGGAATACCAGACCACCTTGGTTGAAAAGTATAAGGAATTCCGCGATAAGCTGACCATGTGCGCGCCCGAAGAATTCGACGCCCTGTATGCCCAGTTTGCCCAGGAATTCCTGGATGCCGGCTATCAGGAAGTCATCGACGAACGCCTAGCCGCCTATGAAGCGGGCAATTCCACCCACCTGCTGAACCAGAACGCCGCCGAAGTCGATCTGAGCAAGTAATTACTCGCAAACCAGAACCGCGCCGGGGCCGAAAGGCCCCGGTTTTTATTGCAAAAGAAGCGATTTATATGATAAAATAAGAAAGCATGGCGAAGAGAAAGGGGGGATTGCCGATGAAAAACGAAAGCGCGTATCTGACGGTTTCCTATGCCGCGGTCCAGTTCTTTTTCTGGTTTGTGTACGGCACGGCGCTGGCGTACGCGAGTCCGTATTTATTGAGCTGCGGCCTGAACAACACCATGATCGGGCTCATCAGCGCGGCGGCGTGCTTTTTATCGGTGATCCTGCAGCCGGGCCTGGCGGCGTATGCGGACAGGGAAAGCAGCCTGTCCGTCAAAGCGATCCTGATGCTTGCGGCGGGGGGCATGGCCGGGTTCGGCGCGCTGCTTTCGCTCGCGTACGGCAGGGGCGGCGCGCTCAACGGGCTGCTGCTTGGCCTGTCCATCCTTTTGATCCAGCTGGCCCTGCCCTTTTCCAACGCGCTGGCGACGGAAACCATCAACCAGGGAAAGAAGCTGCAGTTCAGTCTGGCCCGCGGGTTTGGCTCCATCGGGTACGCGGTCATGTCCGTTACGATGGGGCGGCTGATCGCGCGGCACGGCGCGCCGGCGGAGCCCTATGCCCTGATCGCGACCTCTCTGTGCTTCCTGGCCACGATCGCCCTGTTCCCGTTCCGGAAAGCAAGGGAAGAAAAGAAGGACGCGCCTGCGGCTTCAGGAGGCGCGCTGGCGTTCCTGCGGCGGTATCCGGCGTTCGCCGTCACGCTGCTTGGCTGCGTGCTCATTTATATCAGCCACGTATGCATCAATAATTTTGTGTATCAGATCGTGGTGCCGCGCGGCGGCGACAGCCGGCATATGGGCACGGCCATGGCGCTGGCGGGTCTGCTCGAGGTATTGACCATGTTTTTCTTTTCCAGGCTGCTGAAATGGAAGCGCGCGGATTTCTGGTTCCGCATTTCCGGCGTGTTCTTTACCTTCAAGGCCCTTGGCACGCTTCTGGCCCCCTCGATGGGCGTATTCTATCTGGTGCAGGTCTTTCAGCCGCTCGGCTGGGGGCTGATGACCGTATCCTCCGTGGTTTACGTGAACAGTATCATGCAGCCGCAGGACCGCATCAAAGGCCAGGCGTACATGACCATGTCGCTTTCCGTCGCCACCATTCTGGGCTCCCTTGGCGGCGGCTTCCTGATCGACGCCCTGGGCGTGAACGGCATGCTGGTATTCGCCGTCGCCTGCGGCGCGGCAGGGACGCTGATCGTGATGCGAAGAAAAGAAAAACAGGCGCTGAACGCGCCGTGACGCGCAGCGCGCGCGGCTGCTGTGCCAAAAAGGAATCAGGAAAGAGGATCATTCCATGCTGCAAAACGATACCATTGCCGCCCTGGCGACGGCCCCGGGCGAAGGGGGCATCGCCATTGTGCGCGTCAGCGGCCCGGCGGCGGCGGCGCTGCTGGAAAAGCTGTTCGCGCCCGCCGTGCCCTGGGAGCCCAGAAAAATGTATTACGGCCATATCCGCTTTGAGAGCGAAACGCTGGACGAATGTATGGCGGTGCTGATGCCCGGGCCCAAGAGCTACACGCGGGAGGACGTGGCGGAAATCCATCTGCACGGCGGCGCGTGGGCGGCAGGCAGCGTGCTGAGGGCGCTGTACCAATTGGGCGCGCGGCCCGCGGAGCCGGGGGAATTCACCCGGCGCGCGTTCATGAACGGGCGCGTTGACCTGAGCCGGGCCGAGGCCGTGATGGCGCTGATTTCAGCCGAAGGCGGGCGCGCGGCGCGGGCGGCCGTGCGGCAATTGCAGGGCGGGGTCAGCGGGTTTATCCGCTCCGCGCAGGAGGAGCTGCTTTCGCTGCTTTCCGGCGCGGCGGCGGCCATTGATTATCCCGAAGAGATCAGCACGGAGGAAGCGGCGGGCGATCTGGAAAAGGGCGCGCGGCGGCTTGCGGATAAGCTGGAAAAGGCGTGCGACGAACGTGGGGCGCGCATCGTGCAGGACGGGCTGGAGGCCGTGCTCTGCGGCAGGCCCAACGTGGGCAAATCATCGCTGCTCAACGCTTTGGCGCGGCAGGAGCGCGCCATTGTGACCGACATTCCCGGCACCACGCGCGACGTGATCCGCGCGGACGTGATGATCGACGGCCTGCGCGTGCATTTTTCCGATACGGCGGGCCTTCGCGAAGGGGCGGATGCAATCGAAAGGATCGGGGTCGACCGCGCGCGCCAGGCCATGGCCGGGGCGGACGCGGTGCTGCTGGTATTCAACGCGGCGGAGGACTGGACGGATGCGGACCAGCGCTTGCTGGACGAAACGAAGGACGCCCCGCGCGTCATCGTTCTCAACCAGTGCGACCGGCCCCTTCGCCTCGATCCGGCACGCTTTGAGCGCCCCGTCCTGATTTCCGCCAAGACGGGGGACGGCCTTGCGGAGCTGGAAAAGCGGGTGGCCGCGTTCGGCGCGGGCGCGGGGGAAAGCGCCCTGACCCAGCAGCGGCATATCGCGCTGGCGCGGAAGGCGGCATCGTCCCTGCGGAACGCGGCGGACGCCTGCGCCCGCGGCGACGCGGTGGACCTGTGCGCGATCGATCTGCAGGACGCGCTGCACGCTTTGGGCCAAGTGACGGGCGAGCAGGTGGATGAAAAAATGATCGACGATATTTTTTCGCGTTTCTGCGTGGGAAAATAAAGAAATAAAACGCAATTTCATGAAAATCCGTTGAAATTATTTCTTGAATTTGGTATAATATAGGTAAGCGAAAGCTTATTGCGGTTTCGGCAAATATCTTCTGTGAAAAAACGAAGCGAGGGTCAGTTCATTCCATGCAGTCAAACGATACAAGCAGATAACGCGGCAGACAAACGCATCGGCCCTTCCCATGGGGTTGTTTTATTGAACTGATTTCTTTGCCTTTTCCCAATTTAAGGAGGATCGTCCATGAGCGAACAATTGGAAAGCATGTCGGTACTGGAGCTGAGGCAGAAGGCCAAGGAAATGGGCGTCAAGCTCAGCGCGGGCATCAATAAGCAGGGCATCATTGAACGGCTGACGCAGGCGCTCCATGATGCCCAAGAAAGCGCGCCCGAGGCCGCGGCGGAAGCCCCGGCGCGGCCCATCCGCAGCGCCGCCATCATTACCGACGACGATGAGGAAACCGACGATGATGATGTGCCCGTGCTCACCCGCAATCCCAACCTTCGGCCCAATCCCCGGCCCGCGGCCCCCGTGCCCACCGGCGCGGCGGCGCCCAGCGGCTCTTCTTTGAGCACCATTTCCGCCAAGGCCCCGGCCTTCACGATGGAGGGCTCCCGCGCCTGGCATAACCCGCGCGCGTACCAGGGCGCGAATTCCTATCAGCGTTCCGCGCCGGCGCAGAATTCCTGGAACAGCCGCTCCCCGCAGCAGAGCGTGGGCGACGCGCGCTCCTACCGCGCGCCGATGCAGTCTGCGCATCCGGATACGCGCACCCAGGCGCCCCGTCCCCAGAGCCCGCAGTATGTGAACCGCTTCGGGCCGGATCAGAGCGCGCCGGAAACGGAGCAGCGCCCCGCCAACGATTATCGGCCGTACGGCGCGCAGCAGGATTATTCCGCCCCGCGGGAAACCGCCCCCGCGCAACAGTCCGGTTATGGCTACAATCAGCCCGGGTACGGCCAGCAGGGCTTCTCGCCCCGGGATCCCGCGTCGGTCAACGCCGGCATTTCGGAGATCCTGGCCGCGGGCGAATGCGGCGATGGCGAAGGGCTTTTGGAGGTCCTCCCGGACGGGTACGGCTTCCTGCGCACCAACCACTATCTGCCCGGCAAACAGGATGTGTACATCTCCAACGCCCAGATCCGGCGCTTCGGCCTGCGCACGGGCGATTTCGTGACGGGCAAGACCCGCCCGCAGCGGGAGGCCGACCGCTACAGCGCCATGCTGTATATTACGGAAATCAACGGCGGCATTCCCGAGGAAATGCCGACCCGGCCGCGCTTTGAGGACTTCACGCCCATTTACCCCAAAAAACGCATCACCCTTTCCGTGAAAAAGGAAAACGACGCGCTGAGCCGCCTGATGGATCTGCTGTGCCCGGTCGGCTTTGGCCAGCGCGCGATGCTGCTCTGCACGCCCAAGGTGGACAGGATCGGCCTCCTTAAGCGCCTCGCCGCCGCGATCAGCAGGAACCACGCCAAGGCGCAGCTCATGCTCCTGCTCGTGGATGAAAGGCCGGAGGAAGTGACGGATATTCAGGAATCCGTGAAGGGCGAGGTGGTGTTCTCCACCTTTGAAGAGCCCGCGGAAAGCCAGGTGCGCGTGGTGGAAATGGCGCTGGAACGCGCCATGCGCATGGTGGAGCAGAAAAAGGACGTGGTCATCCTGGCCGACGGCTTGACCCGCCTTGCCCGCGCCTGCAACGCGATCGCCCCGCAGAACGCCCGCACCCTCAACGGCGGCCTGGCCTCCGGCGCGCTCAATAAGCCCAAGAAATTCTTTGGCGCGGCCCGCAATACCCGCGAGGGCGGCAGCCTGACCATCCTTACCACCGTGCTCAACGACCCCTCCAGCGAACTGGATACCGCCATTTTGCAGGAATTCAGGAGCAACGGCAACATGACCTGCTCCCTGCGCCAGCGCGGGGACGGCCCGCTCCTCAATTGGGAGGACAGCGCGACCATCCACGGTGAATGGCTGCTGACCGAGGAGGAGCAGGCCCTGGCCGCCAAGCTCCGCTCCCTGCTCCAGCGGGACGGCATGGACGCCGTGCTGGCGCTGCTCAAGGAGAACGAAACCAACGAAGCCCTGGCCCAGGCCGTCTCCGGATTGCTTGAGAAAGAGGGTTAATCCTGTTTTTCGTCTAATACGAAATCCCATCCAAAAGCTTGAATAGAATAGATGCAAGCAGATTCTTCGCTGGCGCTGCGCTAACGCTCCGCTGGCTCAGAATGACAGCGTTACCGCTTGTCATCCTGAGCATCACGGAGCGGTAGCGGAGTGATAAGCGAAGGATCTTCTTCGTTTTGTGATATTCAGTTTTTTAGAAGATAATAAAGTAAAAGCCGACAGCCGTTTTTTCGGGACTGTCGGTTTTTTAATGGGGGGGCAAGGGAAAGAGAAACCTCGCCCAATAAAAAAAACCCGCCCGAAAAGGGGCGGGGCAGGAGTGCAATCCGGGATCAGAACGTATCGGTCTGCATCAGATAGCGCATGTTGTCCAGGATGCGCTGATGCTCGTTGGATTTATAATTGAGGTCATCCCAGGTGTTTTTGTAGTAGGCGGTGACGCGGCTGCACAGGTAGAGCACCAGGTTGCGGTCCTCGCCGAACTGAGCTTCCATATCGTAGGGCTGCTCGAACTGCATGTTCAGGTTCATCAGCTGTTCGGGCTCGTACATGGTCAGGTCGGTGATCTTATTGAGCACGGTGAAGAACTTGAGATCGTAGCTCAGGGAGTTGCCGCGGATCACCGGCTCATGCACGGTCAGGTAGCCGTTGCTGACGGTGATGGTGATGGTGCCGGGAATGTACCTGTCCATGAACACCACTTCAAAGGTCTGGCTGCCGTTCATGGAGGCGTCGAAGGGCGTATACATATACCACTTATCGTAATTGTAGGGGTACAGGTTGGAATCCTTCAGACGGAAGCCGAACGCGCACAGGGTGCCGACCATGGCCTTGCGGCTGATCTTTTCGTTCTTCACGTGGGAGGGATCGTTCTGGCAGACATACTGCTTGATGCCTTCTTCGTACATCGTGGGCTGCTTGATGACGGTGCCGTTATCCCATTTATGGCCGGTCTTGGGAATGGCGCGCTGTTCCTTGGTGCCGCACTTGGAGCAGACGCGTTCTTCCTTGCCGTCCTTTTCGCAGGTGGCGGGGGTCACGACCGTCCAGGGGCCCCAGTTATGGCCGGTGGCGCTGACGTCGCGGTATTCCACGTGGGAGGAATCGTTCTTGCAGACGCGCTTCTGCTTGCCGCCCGTGATGCAGGTGGGGGTGGAGACGTCCTCCCAATCGCCCCAGTTATGGCCGGTCGGGTCGATCGCGCCGACGTAGGTATGGCTGGAATCCCGCTTGCAGGTATAGAGCATTTCGCCCGGCGTCAGGCAGGTGGGCGCCTTTTTCACAACGCCGCTGTCCCAAAGGTGGCCCAGGGCGGGCAGATCTTCGTTCTGCACATGGTGGCTCACGTACGCGCAGACGCGGGAACGGTGGCCCGCCTCGGTGCAGGTCGCGGGCTTATCGACGGTCCATTCGCCCCATTTGTGCGCGTTGGGGTTGGTGGGGCCGACTTCCACTTTCTTGGTGGCGCCGCAGCCGGGAAGCGTGCAGGTATACAGCCAGATCTCGCCATGGGAGCAAGTGGCAGCCTCGAAATACTCACCGCTGTTCCAGACATGATCCTGAATGCCTTCGGCACTCGCGCTGAAGCATACGAGGGCCAACACGGCTGTCAGGGCCAGGAATAAAATGACTTTTCCCGCATGACTCATCTTTGTCATTTTTCCTTCCTCCTATCTATTAATACGGATCGCGCCGCTGCGCGGATATGAAGAACAAGCCCGATTCTTCGGCAACAGGGGGCCGCTGTTCTTTGAAGGCTGGCTGAAGATTTCCACCCGCCAACACCTCAGGGGGAAAAGTCGCTCCCGATGAACTTTCGGAAAGACACCTGATTCTTCCCGTAAAATATACCACATCTGGCAGGTGAAAGTCAACTGTTTCACGATCGGTTTTACAAGAAAAATACAGAAACAAGCACTGCAGCGGCAGGATTTGTTAAAAATGTGTTAAAATCGTTACAAAATAATCAAAACGCCTTTCGCCGCATACAATTCCTGGAAGAGGAGGGATGAACATGGCGCGGCGGAAAAATTGCGCGGGGATGAAAAGCAGGCGAAAGATCCTCCTGTGGATCGGCATCGCGGCGGCGCTGCTGCTGGCCGGCCGTGCGCTGGAAAAGAACCTGGAGGGCGTGATTTTGGATATGGCGCACGCGCGGGCGGAAGCCATGGCCGTGGAATACATGCATGAGGCCGTGCGCGAAGTGCTGGGCGACGAGGTGACCTATGAGGACATGATCACCGTACGCACGGACGCGCAGGGGCGCGTCACCATGCTGCAGGCCAATGCCGTGCGTATGAATGAATTGGCCACGCTCACCGCGCTCAAGGCTCAGGCCAAGCTTGAAAGCGCCGACGCGCAGAGCGTCACGATCCCCCTGGGCGCGGCGCTGGGCGTGCCGTTCCTCTCCGCCATGGGGCCGCGCGTTCAGGTGCGCGTGGTGCCTGTCAGCGCGGTATCCGCCGCCTTTTCCACGGAATTTGAATCCGCCGGGATCAACCAGACCCGGCACAAGATCTATCTCTCTCTCCGCGCCAGCGTCCGCCTCGTGATCCCCAGCTCCGCGCGCCAGGTGTCGCTCACCAGCCAGGTGCTCATCGCCGAATCGATCATCGTGGGCGCCGTGCCCGAATCCTACGTTCAGGTGCCCGATTTGGACAGCGCCCTGGATTTTGCAGTTCCATGAGCGGGAAGATGCGATTCCGCATTGAATTATCCGCCAAAATGCGGTAGAATAAGGAAAAGATCATGGACGAGGTATACCCGAGATTCATGCTTGAAATCTGGGCGTAAAGCCCGATGAACGAAGGAGGATGCGAGATGAAACGGATCTGCGCGCTCTTGGCGGCCGCGCTGCTCTTGTGCTGCGTTTTGCCGGCGATGGCCGGGGAAACCTGGTATTGCCCGGTGTGCGGACGGCTCAACGACAATAATTTCTGCCCGGTGGACGGGACGGCCCGGCCCGCGGACATCCAGGAGACGACCGTCGAAAACTACACCTACACCTATGCTGAGCCCATGATGAATTTCTATACCGAATACGCCTATGTGACCGGCACCCTGAACGCGAAGCTCGCCACCCGCACCGGCCCGGGCACGCTCTATGACGAGCCGGGCAGCTTCCTGTCCGCCGGCAGCCGGGTCACGGTGCTTTCCAAGGCGTACGACCAGCGCAACGGCATCTGGTGGGTGCAGGTGGATTTCACCGAATCCGGCGCGCACTACCGGGCGTACACGGGCGTAAAGCGCTTTAACGGCCTGAACCTGAACCTGATCCCCGAGGACCAGGTGATCGGCTCCTGCGCGGTGCGACAGAGCCTGACCGGCTATTACGGCCCGGGCTACGGTTACCGCGCCATCGGCAAAAAGGTCCCTGCCGGCATCCAGTGCGAAATTTACGGCTACGCCACCGACGGCGATAACGATTTTATCCAGATCGAATTCTACGATCAGAGCCAAAACCGCAGCCGCCGCGCCTGGATCCCCATTTCTTACGCGGAAGATTTGGTGATGTATTCCGGCTATTACAGCTATTGACGTGCGGACGCGCCGTATGCAAAAACGGTTTACGGGGTCCAGCCTTCCAGCAGCCCCCGCATCCAGGCGTGAACGTCCATGCCGTATACGGCGTTCAGGTTTTCCGGCGTGAAGACTTCTTCGATCCCGCCGCAGGCCGTGACGCGCCCTTCGTGCATGAGCGCCGCCCGGGTGCCGTACCTGCGCGCAAGGGAAAGATCGTGCACCACGGAGAGCACGGCGCGGCCGCCCCGGGAGAGCCATTCCCGGATCAGGCCAAAGATGTGCTGCTGGTATTTCAGGTCCAGGTGGTTCGCGGGCTCGTCGAGGATCAGGATCCGGGGGTCCTGGGCGAACACCTGGGCAAGGAAAGCGCGCTGCGCTTCGCCGCCGGAGAGGGTGAGCATGCTGGCGTTTTTCAAATGGGTCAGGCCGGTCAATTCGAGGGCCTGATCTATTTTTTCTTTGCCTTCGCTGTCCCGGTGGCTCAGAAAGCCCTTTTCGTGGGCGTAACGGCCCAGGGAGACGATCTGATGCACGGTGTAGGCGTAGGATACCTGATGCTGCTGGCTGAGGACGCCGATCTGCCGGGCCAGCGCGCTTGGCCGCATGGCGGAGAGATCCTGCCCGTCCAGGGTGATTTTTCCCGTATAGGGGACGTCCTGCGCGATGGCGCGGACGACCGTGCTCTTGCCCGCGCCGTTCGGCCCGGCGAGCATGAGCCAATCCCCGGTATGGAGGAAGAAGGACGCCTGATCCGCGGCGAGGAAGCCGCCGAAGCGGACGGTCACGTTTTCCAATTGCAGCATGCCCTTCACCTGCCCTTCCTGGTCGCGCGGAAAATGATGACGAACGCGAACGCGCCGATCAGGGACGTGACCACGCCGACGCTCAGCTCGACGGGCGAAAGCAGCGTGCGCGCGATGAGATCGGAAAGCAGCAGGAAGATCGCCCCGGAAAACATGGAGGCGGGCAGCAGCTTTTTATGGTTCGGCCCCGCGACCATCCGCGAAAGATGCGGCGTGACCAGCCCGACGAACCCGATCGTCCCGCCGATGGACACGCATACGCCGATCAGCACCGAAACGGAAACGAGCAGCGTGAGCTTGACGCTTTTCACATCCACGCCCACATTGCGCGCGTTGTCCTCGCCCACGGCAAAGGCGTTCATCTCCCGCGCGCGGGAGAGGATCACCCCGCCGCAGAGGATCAGCGCCGTCAGCAGGATCAGCGCGTAATCGTAATTGCTGCCGGAGAGGGAGCCCATCGTCCAGAACGTGATGGATTTGATTTTTTCCCCGGCGAAGGAAATGATCAGGCTCATGAGCGCCGAGGCGAACATGGAAAAAATGACGCCGATCAGGATGATCGCGTGCGTGGAAAAGGATTTATCCAGCGCGTAGGCCAGCGACAGGATCATCACCAGCGATCCGAACGCGAACAGCATGGCCATGCCCATGGTGCCGCCGTAGGGAATGCCGGGGATGGAAACGCCGAACGCCAGCGCCGTGACCGCGCCGAGCGACGCCCCCGCGGAAACGCCGAGCGTGGAGCCGTCGGCGAGCGGATTGCGAAGCAGCCCCTGCATGGCCGCGCCGCACAGGGACAGCGCCGCGCCGCTGAGCGCGACGCACAGCACCCGGGGCAGACGCACCGAGAGGATGATGCCCTTGGGCACGCCCTCCGGGACGGGCTTGCCCGCCAGGCTGTTCCAGATGGCGGTCAGCGTGCTTTTGAGCGGCACATTCACGCTGCCGACGCACACGCACAGCGCCATCGCCGCAAGCAGCGCCCCCGTGAACAGCGCGTATTCCCACCAGGAAAACCGATCCGTCCGCTGCACGCCCATCCCTCCTTTCCGGGTCGATTATAGCACAGCGGCGCGAAAAAAAGAAGAGCGGCGGCCGAAACAGCAAAAAATCCCGGCTTGACAATCCGGGCAAAACCTGCTATAGTTTGCACGGTTCATCTTTAAGGCGGTACAGAGAGACCGGCAAGAGACGATGGAACGCTTTGGCGCGCGCGGAAAATGCGGGCTGAACGGTCTTGCCCTGTACCGGGCAAGGCCTTTTTTCATCGCCAAAGAGAACCGAAAGAAATGGGATAGGGGGATATACCAATGAAACTGGTGTACGACATCAATGACAAACCACCCATCAAAAAAAACCTGATCTACGCTTTCCAGCAGCTGCTGGCCATCATGGCCGCCACCCTGCTGGTGCCCATCCTGGTGGACGGCACCGGCTTATACATGAGCCAGCCCGCCGCCCTGTGCGGCGCGGGCGTCGGCACGCTGTTCTACCTCTTCGTTGCCACCAAGAAAAAGAGCCCCGTGTTCCTGGGTTCTTCCTTCGCCTTCATCAGCCCCCTGTGCACCGCCGTCGCCTTCGGCTTCCTGGGCATCTTCCTGGGCGCCGTGTTCGCGGGCCTGGTGTACGTGATCATCGCCCTGATTATCAAGAAGACCGGCTCCGCCTGGGTCAACCGGCTTCTGCCGCCCGTGGTCATCGGCCCCACCGTGGCCCTGATCGGTCTGTCCCTGTGCGGCAGCGCCGTGAACAACATCAACAATACCGCCGCGGGCAGCTATAACCTGGTGGCGATCCTGGTGGGCGTGATCGCCTTCATCATCACCGTGTTCGCCTCCACCAAGGGCGGCAAGGGCATGAAGATGATCCCCTTCATCATCGGTATCCTGGGCGCTTATGTCATCGCCCTGCTCTTCACCTTCGTCGGCAACGCCGCCGGCATCGACGCCCTCAAGCTGGTGAATCTTTCCGCGTTCGACAACATGAAGATCATCGCCCTGCCGCGCTTTACGTTCCTGGGCATGTTCGGCGCGTATTCCGACGCGGCGAACAGCCTTGCCGCTCCCGCGGCCAGCGCCTTTGCCGAGGGCGCGGTGCCCGAAAATTATACGGTGCTGACCGGCATCCTCACCCTGCTGGTGGCCTTCGCTCCCGTTGCCTTCGTGACCCTGGCCGAGCACATCGCCGATCACAAGAACCTCGGCTCCATCATTGAACGCGACCTGATCACCGATCCCGGCCTGGACAAGACCCTGGTCGGCGACGGCGTGGGCAGCATCATCGGCTCCTTCTTCGGCGGTTGCCCGAACACCACCTACGGCGAATCCGTGGGCTGCGTCGCCATCACCGGCAACGCCTCCATCAGCACCATCGCCATCGCGGCGGTGTACTGCATCATCCTTTCCTTCTTTGATCCCTTCGTGTGCTTTGTGAACTCCATCCCCTCCTGCATCGTGGGCGGCGTGTGCATCGCGCTGTACGGCTTCATCGCCGTATCCGGCCTCAAGATGCTCCAGCCCGTGGACCTGAACGACAACCGCAACCTCTTCGTGGTCGCGGCCATCCTGGTGCCCGGCATCGGCAGCCTGACGCTCAACTTCGGCGCGGTCACCGTGTCCTCCATCGCCACCGGCCTGATCCTGGGCATCATCGTGAACGTGATCTTCAACAAGCGGGGCGCCAAGGGCAAC
>JAFXZO010000068.1 GCA_017541205.1 Clostridia bacterium
CCGCTCATGGCGAAAAACGGCGCTTTCGCTTCGCCGGCCAGCGCGCGGGCAAGCAGCGTTTTGCCGGTTCCGGGCGGGCCGTAGAGCATCACGCCCCGGGGCGGCCTTGCCCCCAAGCTCCGAAAACGATCCGGTTCCCTGAGGAACGCGGCGATATCCCGCATGCTGTTCAGCGTTTCCTCCGATACCGCGACATCCGCGAACGTAACGGGCGGAACGGCTTCATCCGGATTCACCGCTGCGTACTTCTGCAGGCTGAGCGCACCTCCCGTTTTCCTTCCGGCCAGCAGGAAAGCTCCCAACGCAAGCAGCAAAACCATTCCGATTTCGGGATGGATTTCTTTCTCTTCCGTTACTTCTATTTGAAGCGCAAGCAGCCGTTCCTTTCCGTCCGCCGCGCGCGGATTGGGGGTCAGCACGGTCCTGCCGTCCTTGGTTTCCGCCTCCCACTGTTCCCCGTCGCCCATCCGCACGCGCAGGATCTCTCCCCTTTCCGCCGCTTCCCAGAACGCCGGATAGGGCATCGTTTCCTTTTTTGTTTGATTCTGCGCCGCATAAAGAAAAACGATCAGCACGCCCGCCATCAGGCACACGGTCAGCCGCATCCATTTTTTCATTGCTTTCTCCGCCCTCCCATCCCGATCGCGCCCGCAGGCCGGATGATGATATTACACGCACAGTATAATGCCTGTATTTTTTGAAAGTCCATGGTAATTCCTTGCTTTTTCCCAGGATATAACAGGCAGAAGGAAGCATCTGCCTGGGCATAATGAAGCGAAGGAAGAAAAAAGGAGGCGTCCCGGCATGCGCAAGGGATTGTATGGGCGGCGGGCGGACCGATTGCTCGCCCGTGAAGAAAAGCGCGGCGTACAGGAATTAAAGAAGCTGGACGGCATTCATCGCCGCGGGCTCAAAAGAGGGATCAGGATCGGGCTGCTGACGCTCCTTGCCGCTTCGGCCGCCGCGTTCTATGTGTTTTTTGACGTGCCGGGCTGGCAGAAACTGGATATCCAGAAAATTGTCAATCTGCCCCAAACCGGCGCGATTTACGACCGCAACGGGGACGTCGTATCGACCATCCAATCCACGCAAAACCGCGTGAGCATCCCGCTTGGCCAAGTGCCGAAGGCTGTGCAAAACGCTTTTCTCGCCGCGGAGGATCTTCGGTTTTATCAGCATCCGGGCGTCGATCCCGTACGGATCTTCGGCGCGCTCAAAGCGAATGTCCTATCGGGAGATTACGCGGAAGGCGCGAGCACCATTACCCAGCAGCTCGTGAAGCTGAGCCATTTAAGCGCCAAAAAAACGATCGCGAGGAAGCTGGAGGAAATATACCTGGCCTTTCAGCTGGAAAGCCGATACAGCAAGGATGAGATCCTGGAAATGTACCTGAATTATATTTACTTCGGCCGAGGCGCGTATGGCATCGAGGCGGCTGCGCAGGCCTATTTCGGCGTGTCCGCCTCCTCCCTTTCCGCGGCCCAGGGGGCGGCCCTCGCCGCGTCGGTGAAAGCGCCGTCGGTTTTCGCGCCGCATCTGAACCCGCAGGCGAATCAGCAAAGAAGAGCGTATATCCTTCGCACCATGCGGGAAAACGATCTGATCGGCCAGGAGGATTATGAAAAAGCGCTGGAAGAAGAAATCGCCCCCATTCCGCAAAATACGCAGTCTGCCGCTTACGGCTGGTACACCGACGCCGTGCTGGACGAGGCGGAAAAGCTCCTGTCTTTGCAGGCGGAATCGCTGCTTGGCAGCGGATATCATATCTATACGGCTTTTGACAAAGAACAGCAGGACATCATCGACGGGCATTTCACGCAATCGTCGTCTTTTCCTGCCGACGCTTCCGACGGAACGCAGGCGCAGGCCGCCATGGCGAGCGTGGATGTGCATTCCGGCGCGGTCCGGGCGCTGGTTGGCGGGCGGACATACGAAGTGCAGCGGGGGTTGAACCGGGCGACCCAGATGCGCCGCCAGCCGGGCTCCTCCCTAAAACCGCTGGCCGTGTACGCCCCCGCCATCGAATCCTTCGGCTATATGACCGCGAGCGTGCTCAACGATACCCCCCAGAAATTCGGCAATTATTCGCCGCGCAACAGCGGCAATCTGTATTATGGCAACGTCACCGTCCGCACCGCGCTGAAAAACAGCCTGAACGTGGCCGCCGTATCGCTGCTGAGCAAGATCGGCGTCGCGGCGGCGCGGGATTATCTGCAAAAAACGGGCATCGAATTGGATGACCGGGATTGGAACCTTTCCCTTGCCCTGGGGGCCATGACCTACGGCGTATCGCCCGTGCAGCTGGCGGCGGCCTACGCGCCGTTCGGCAACGGCGGCATCTTTTACGCGCCGTACCTGATCGAGCGCATCGAGGACGCGGCGGGGAATATCCTCTATCAGCACGAAACGGAAGGAAGGCGCGTGCTTTCTCCCCAAACCGCGTATTTGATGACCAGCCTGCTCCAGTCCGTCACTTCATCCGGCACCGGCGCGAAGCTCAGCCAGGCAGGCACCCCCGTCGCCGGGAAAACCGGCACCGTCAACATGACCGGCGGCGGAAACCGGGACATTTGGATGGCAGCCTACAACAGCGATCTGTCGACCGCTTTCTGGATGGGCTTTGATAATCCGGACAATACGCACAAGCTGCAGGGCTGGGTGTCCGGGGGCGATTACACCGCCGCCATGGCCGCCCGCTTCTTCAAATCCTATTATGCGGATAAAGAAAAGCCCGCCTTTTTACAGGCGGACGGTATCGTTTGGCTGAAGATCGATGTAAAAAGCGTGGAATGGGCCGGAGAGGCCATGCTCGCCTCCTCCATGACGCCCAAGAAATACAGTGTTTCCGAAGTGTTCCTCTCCTCCAATCGCCCCACCCGCGAATCCAACGTCTGGAGCGCGCCGCGTACGCCTTCCGCCTTCTACGTCACGCACAACGACCAGGGCAATCCCGTCCTGGTCATCACCGCGGCGGACGCGGGGCTTTACCGTATCCAGCGGGACGCCGTCGGGGAATGCCTGATCCTTGGCGAAATGTACGCAGAGGCGAAGGAAACCCTGTATTACACCGATAAAAAGGCCAAGGTGGGCGTCGTGTACACCTACCGGATCATCCCGATCAACGCGGAGCTTTTGGATAACGGCATCCTGCTGGAAGGGAAGCAGGCCGTGCAGATCGCGCAGGCCAAATCCCCTTCGGTCGGCAGCAGGCTGTGGCAGGATATTACGGGCCTCTTGTTTGGAAGCGGCGAAAAGCAAACGCAGCAGACCGCCGATACCCTTTCCCTCTTCTGGCAAAGCGGCGATTAAAGTACGCAGCCCGTCTTTAAGCTGCGGTCATTTCATCATTCCGCTCTCGCTCGACGTGGAGCCGGATTTATCCATCAATTCGCCGAACAGATCAAAAAACGCAAATCCGTCGTTATCCGGCACGCCGTCGACGGCGGAATATTCGCATATCAGGCCGTAATCATCCGCGACGATGATATACAGGCCCAGGCAGCCCTGGGAATCCGCTTTCCAGAGGATCTCGCCGTTCAGGCTGATCGCGATGGGATCCGTGCCTTCGGAATCGCCCACATAAAGGACAGAGAGCGAAGGGAAGCTGCAGCAGACATTTCCGCTGAGCGGCAGCTCGTCCGTGGTCTTTTTCCATATGACGTCGCCCAGGAAGAGCAGGGACAGTCCCTCGTCCGCGTTATAGACGACTAAGAAGGATTCCGTGCCCGGATCGCCCGTAAAAACAAACGTCGCGTTGCCGTTTTCTTTCCTGGCCGCGGTCGAATGGTATTCCCAGACCCGCTGGCCCGCGCTGTCGTCGCAGATGATCGTCAGCGTTTCCGTATCGTCTTCAAGCTTGCGGTAAGCCTTGGTCGTCATGCCGTTCGCTTTGTTCTTCAAGATCAGATCGCCAAACGGAATGGGCGTGGGCGCCGGCGTCGGTTCCGGCGTAGGCTCCGGCGTTACGATGATCGTGTTTTCATCGATCTTGATCGGAAGATCCGGATACGCCTCCGTAGGCTGCGGTGTGGGCGTCTGGCTCGCCTCGGGCTCCGGCGTCGCGGCGGGCACGGGCGTTGCGGGGACGGGCGTTGCGGCCGCGGGCGGCGCAGGCGGAATGACCACCGCGACCGGCGCCGGCGTTATTTTGGACAGACTATCGCTCGTTTCAGTCTTCCCGCTCAGATCCACAATGATGATGCCGGACGGCTGGGACGGCTGCGCAGAGCTTGTCTGATTGGTGTTGGGCACGAGCACGCGCAGGTATTTTTCGAGGATATAGCCGGTCTTGCCTTTATATTCGCATTTGATAAAGCCGTTTGAAGCCGGGTAGCAGTTTGTCACGATCGCGCCAAGCGGAACGGTGCATAGCCTGTCCGCGCTCGTGCTGGGTGTTTTTCTCAAGGAAACGCATTCCTTGCAATTGACCACCATCATATCGCCCAGGCTGTCCGTCCCGATGGAGGCGGCAAAGGCGGCCTGCGCTGTCAGCAGCACGCACAGCAGAAGGCAAATCATGATCGTAAACCGTTTCATCCGTCAAGCTCCTCTCATTCGCATTACAGGGATATTTTCACCTTTTCCAGGGAAAAGAAGGAATAGATTCACCTGGAGTGTACACCATTTATCGAAAAAATACAACCTTTTACCGGAAAAACAGCTGTTTATTCTAAAGACGCGTTTCCATGGCCGGCGTCCGCGCCTGCTGTGCGCACCTTTTTCAGGAAAACCGGAACAGGTTCAGCCCGGTCGCATCGTCATGCGCGCGGCCCACTTCGCCGGCGATCAGGCGCACCGCCATTTCGCACGTGGCCGAAACGCGGAGCTCGTTTACATGCCCGCCGTGGGCGATGAGCCCGGTATCGCAGAGCGTCGCGTGCAGATGAAGATAGGGCTTTCCGTCCTTTTGCGTGACGGTGCCGCACAGGCTGCTGATTTCCATCGGTTCATTGAATTCTTTGCGAAAAAACGTCTTGGATGCCACGTCGTATAGGCATACGACGGCATGATCGACCGCCCCCAGCGCGTCCACCTGCGCCAGGATGATCTTTTCTTTTTCGCAAAGGGCGGTCAGCGAAGCAACGATTTCTTCGCCCCGATCGATGCGGACAAGGAAGGTATCGCCGAATTGCCTGTATTCCATGATGATTCTCCTTTCCAATGCTTCAGTATCCCCTGGCCGGATCGACCCTTCGCTTGAGGGGCCTGCCGGCGCAGTAGTTTTCAAAGTCCTCCAGGAACAGGGAAACGATGCGGTCCTTGGTATAGGGCAGCATCATATTCCCGGCGACATGCGGCGTCATCAGAAGGTTCGGGCAATCCCAGATGGGATCGTCCCGGGGGATCGGCTCTTGTTCAAACACGTCCAGGGCGGCGAACAGACGCCCTTTCCGCAGTTCCTTTTCCAGCGCCTTCTGATCGACTGCCGAGCCGCGCCCCACGTTGACCACCAAAGCCTGATCCGGCAGGAGGGAAAGCCTTCGCGCGTTCAGGAGCCGATGGGTTTGGGGCGTTCCCGGCAGGGCTGCGACCAGGATATCGGTCCCGGACAGCGCCGTTTCCATTTCATCCTGCGCAAAAACCCGGCCAAAGAGCGATCCCGGGTTTTTCCCGCTCCGGTTGACGCCCGTCAGCGACGCTGGGTCAAACGCGCGCAGGCGCTTTGCGCTCTCCTTTCCGATATCGCCTGTGCCAAGCAGGGTGATCCGGCTTCCCCGGATGGAGCGGACGGGCAGATCGCGCTTCCATTCCTTCCGGCGAAGCAGCGCGCCATATTCCGCCTGGCGGCGCAGCACCTCTAAGATCATGAGGACGACGTGCTCGGATATCGTTACGCCGTATGCCCCGCTGGAATTGGTCAGCACAGCCTGCGCGGACGTAAAAACTGTCTGCCCGATCAACTGATCCACCCCCGCGAAGGGCGTGCACAGCCAGCGAAGGCGCGGCGTAATATGCGCCAATTCAGCATCGTGGCCAAATACGATTTCCGCTTCGGCAAGGAACGGCCTCGCCTGGCCTGGGCCGTCAAAGAACAGCGCTTCAAACCCGTTCATTTCGGCTGCCGCCCGGATCTGCGCCTTGTGCTTTTCTTCCAGGACGGAAACCACCGAGATCAGTTTTCTGCTCATTTTTCAGCAAGCTCCCCTTTCTCTTCTTTTCTATTATACAGGATGCGAAACCGGATTGCAATCAAAACGGCCGCCAACGTTTGCAATTGCCCGCCCGATATGGTAAACTTTGCGCTGAGGCATATTTCACACACGAAAGACCGATGGGAGAAACGTTATGAAAATGATTTTTGCCCCGGATTCCTTCAAGGGTTCGCTTTCCGCTTCCGCCATCTGCGATATTTTGGAGCGCGTGGCCCGCAGGCATTTCCCGGGCTGCGAAACGCTTTCCGTCCCGGTTGCGGACGGCGGCGAAGGCACGGTGGACGCGCTGATGCGCGCCATGGGCGGAACGCGGATCAAAACGCCGGTGACCGGCCCGGTTTTTGAAACGGTGGAGGCACAGTGGGGGCTGCTTTCGGATGGCAAAACCGCGGTGATGGAAATGGCGAAGGCGAGCGGCCTGCCCTATGTGCCGCAGGATCAAAGAGACCCCCGTTTCACCACCAGCCTCGGGACGGGCGAAATGATCGCCGCGGCGCTTCGCATGGGTGTGCGTAAGCTTTTGATCGGCATCGGCGGCAGCGCTACCAACGACGGCGGCCTGGGCATGCTGGCCGCGCTCGGCGCACGGTTTTTGGATGATGACGGAAGGCCGGTCCGGCCCGTCGGCGGAGAAATGATCCGCGTGGCCAAAGTCGATTTTTCAGGCCTCATACCGGAAATCAAGGAAACCTCCATCACCGTGATCTGCGACGTCAGCAACCCCCTGCTCGGCGAAAACGGCGCGGCGCATGTATATGGCCCGCAGAAAGGCGCGACGCCAGCGATCCGGGATGAATTGGAAGCGGGCATGGCGCACTATGCGAAGGTTTTATGCGGCGCGCTAGGAAGAGATATTGCGTTTTTCCCCGGCGCGGGGGCCGCGGGCGGCCTTGGCGCGGCGCTTGGCGGCGTATTGGGCGCCGCGTTCAAAAGCGGCATCGACGCGGTGCTGGACGCCGTGAATTTCGATCAGAAGCTCGCCGGCGTCAGCCTGGCCGTCACCGGCGAAGGCCGCATCGACGCGCAGAGCATCCGCTTTGGCAAGGTGCCCGTCGGCGTCGCGAAACGCTGCGCCCGGCTTCATATTCCCGTCGCCGTCCTGGTTGGCGGGATCGGAGAAGGCGCGGAGGGGCTCAACGAGCTATGCGAATGCGCCCTCTTTCCCATCGTTCCAGGCCCCATGAGCCTGAAGGAAGCCATGGAGGACGCTCCAGCCCTTTATGAGAACGCGGCGGACAGGCTGTTTCGCGCGCTCAAGATCGGGATGCGGCTGAACCGGTAATTTGATTAAAACGGGTCTGTTCCGGCGGCAGGCTTTCAACGGCCGGACTTCCCCTTCCGGGAACAAAGAAGGGGAAATATATCTTTATACAAAGAGGAATATTGCATGCATGATATCTTAAAGCAATGGGAACAAGCAGCCGGACAGTTCGCCGCCGACCAGGAAGGATCGGAATACGCAGATGCAAACAAATCCGTCGTCAGGCATCGCTTTCAGCGGTTCAACGGCGAAAGCGTCCTGGATTTGGGCTGCGGTTACGGATACTACACCGATTATTTCGATGGAATAGGAGCGCGTACCGTCGGGATCGACGGGGCGGAAGCGATGATCCGGATCGCCAGAGAAAGATATCCGAACAGCGCGTTCGCTTTAGCCGATTTAGCGGATCCCCTTCCGTTTGAAGACGCGTCCTTCGATCTAATTTTCTGCAATCAGGTGCTGATGGACGTTGAAGGAATAGAGGATATTTTTCATGAATGCCGCCGAGTATTGAAAAACAGGGGGATATTGTATTATTCCATTGTGCATCCCGCGTTTTACAGCGGAAGCTGGCTGACGGATGAGAACGGGCGCAAATATGCGAAAGCAGTGTCCCGTTATCTTCGCCCCTATGTTTTTCAAAATCATTTTGGGGGCGAAACGGCTCATTTTCACAGGCCGCTTTCCGCGTATCTCAATGCGGCGGCGAACGCGGGCTTTCATCTTGTGCGCGCGCAGGAGCCCAGATCCTACGACGGCGTTGTGAAGAACGATGATTTGCCGCTGTTCTTTTTTGCCGAATATGAAAAATAACGGCTCGGACAGGTCGGCCCATGAAAAGCCTGTATGAAAAAAGCGCAGCCCGGATCGGATCTTTTCCCATTCGGCCTGCGCTCTTCTTTGCGCTTCATTCGGACAGATCCGTGCTTTTGAGCCATTGGGCCGCTTTCATGACGGCGGGGATCAGCTGCTTTTTCCTGGATACGATGCCGGGCAGGCGGAAGGAGCCGTTCTCCGGCTGTATTTTGAACGCCGCGGCAATCAGCTTTTCGCTGTCCGGGCCGTAGTAGAGAAGCTCTGTGGATTCTTCCAGGATATTGGTGAGCATAAAGTACACCTTCGGCACCTGCTGCTTTTCGCTCTCCGTTTTCAGGATGGGGGCCAATTTTTCACGGATCATGCTCAAATCTTCCGCGTCCATGGCGCTGATCTGCCCCACGCCGAACACCAAATCCCCCTCGGCGGTAAATTTTTTATAGTCCTGGAAGAAGATCTGGTCCGGCGTTTTGCTGTTCAGATTGCTGCCGGCCCGGAACATTTCCTTCGCCAATTGGGGAATTTCGATCCCCGCGATGAGCGCGAGGGCGCCCGCGGCCATTTTATCCTGCAGGGTGCAGGTTGGGGAGCGGAACATGAGCGTGTCCGAAATGATGGCGGAGCACATCAGCCCCGCGATCCCCGGCGGGATCTCCAGCCTCTGTTCGCCATAGATCTGATACATGATGGTGCAGGTGCAGCCCACGGGCTGATTGCGGAAGGTGATCGGCGTCATGGTCTCCAGCGAGCCCAGCTTATGATGGTCAATGATCTCCAGGATATCCGCGCGGTCCGCGTTATCCGCCGCCTGATCCTTTTCATTGTGGTCCACCAGGATGATCCGCTTTTTTCTCGGATCGATCAGGTTCCGCCGGGAAATGGTGCCCAGGCACCGGCCCTGCGTATCCAGCACCGGAAAGGCATGATAATGGCTTTTCTTCATGGTGTCGTGGATATCATCGGTGAAATCCTCGGTGGAAAACGTAATCAGATGATCCCGGATCATCACGTATCCCACGGGAATGCTCTGGTTGATCAGGCGGGCGATGGTGAAGGTGTCCAGCACCGAGGAAATGACCACCACGCCCTTTTCCTTTGCCAGGGCGAGCACCCGGTCGGATATTTCCATGTTCAGGCCCACCACGATGCAGCTGACGTTCTGGCGCAGGGCCTCCATCTGGTCCCCTTCCCGGTCGCCCAGGATCACCATGTCCCCTTCCTCCAGGAAGAGGCTGAGCAGCTCCGGGTTCGCCGTGCCGACCAGTACCCGGCCTCTGTCAAAAAACCGGTTTTCATCGCCCACCCGGATGGTGCCCCGGATGGTTTCGGCGATCCAGTGATACTGGGTGCGGGCGTTGGAAAGAAGCAGGCTGTCCTCCGTGTCCATGAAAACGTGGGAAATATCGTTGACCGTAATGACCCCTTCCAGCTGATCCTCGGCATTCACCACCGGAAGCGTGGTGATGTTATTGGCCTTCATCATGTCCCATGCTTTTTTCAGGGACATGGTTTTTTCCAGGTGCGGGGTTTTGTAGATATCCATGTCCTTGACCTGGGTGCCCACGTTGGACATATAGCCGGGCTGGGAAAAGCCGAAACGCCTGAGCACATACTCCGTTTCCTCGTTGATCTGCCCGGCCCGGCGGGGAACAAAGGTATCTGTCCGGGCCGTTCTGTTCCGGATATCGGCATAGGCGATTGCGGAACAGATAGAATCGGTATCGGGATTCTTATGGCCCAGGATATACACATTTTCCTGCTGCGTCATGGTCCTTTTCTCCTTTCCGGATCGTGGATATGATCTATCTGCAAATTGGACGGGACGGATTTTTCTTCATTTGCGCGGCTTTGTCTCGCTTTCTGATCGCTATTATATCATTTTCTTCTTTATTCGGCAAGATCAATCCGACCGGCTTCTATACAAGCCATGCAGATCCCCGCATCGATAAAACTGCTTGCA
>JAFXZO010000069.1 GCA_017541205.1 Clostridia bacterium
CCTGACCGTGGACTTTGAAGAAAAGCAGTACGCCGTGGGCAAGATCCCCGGCGGCGTCATCAAGCGCGAAGGCCGGCCCACCGAAAAGGCGACCCTGACCTGCCGGCTGATCGACCGTCCTCTGCGCCCCCTGTTCAACAAGGGCATGCGCAACGACGTGCAGGTGGTGGCCCAAACCCTGTCCGTGGACCCCGATACGCCCCCTGAATTCCCCGCCATGCTGGGCTCTTCCATCGCCCTGATGGTGAGCAACATTCCCTGGGGCGGCCCCACCGCCGCCGTGGTCGTCGCCCGCGTGAACGGCCAGTTCGTCATCAACCCCACCGAGGCCCAGGAAGCGGCTTCCGATATGCACGTCACCGTGGCCGGCACCAAGGACGCCATCATGATGGTGGAAGCGGGCGCCAAGGAAGTCAGCGAAGACGCCATGATGGACGCCATCCTCTACGGCCATGATTTCATCAAGGAATTGGTGGCCTTCCAGGAAAAGATCGTGGAAGAGATCGGCAAGCCCAAGTCCGATTTCCCGCTGATCACCACCGGGGAAGACGTGAAAGCCGCCGTGCGTGAATACGCCTTGGAAAAGTGCGAATACATCTATTCCACCTATGTGCGCAAGGAACGCCAGGCGCGCGACGCGGAAGTTTCCGCCGACGTGGCCGAGCACTTCGCCGAGATCTTCCCGGGCCGCGAGGGCGAAGTGGCCGACGCGCTGTACTATCTGGGCAAGGAAGTCATGCGCAAAAAGATCCTGGAGCATGGCATCCGCCCCGACGGACGCAAGGTGGACGAAGTGCGGCCCATCTGGTGCGAAGTGGGCGTTCTGCCCCGCACCCATGGCAGCGCCGTGTTTACCCGCGGCGAAACCCAGGCCCTCACCATCACCACCCTGGGCATGGTTTCCGAAGCGCAGCAGCTGGACGGCCTGTCCAACGAGGACAGCAAGCGCTATATGCACCAGTACAACATGCCCTCCTACGCCACCGGCGAAGCGGGCCGCCTGCGCAGCCCCAACCGCCGCGAGATCGGCCATGGCGCCCTGGCGGAGCGCGCGCTGCTGCCCGTGATCCCCAGTGAAGACGAATTCCCCTACGCCCTGCGCCTGGTCAGCGAGATCATGGGCAGCAACGGCTCTTCTTCCATGGCTTCCGTGTGCGGCAGCACGCTTTCTCTGATGGACGCGGGCGTGCCCATTTCCGCGCCGGTCGCCGGCGTCGCCATGGGCCTCATTCAGGACGCCGAAACGGGCAAGATCGAAGTGCTCACCGATATCCAGGGCCTGGAAGACTTCCTGGGCGATATGGACTTTAAGGTGGCCGGCACCATGAACGGCATCACCGCCATCCAGATGGATATCAAGATCAAGGGCATCAATCGCGAGATCTTGAGCCGCGCGCTCAATCAGGCGCTCAAGGGCCGGCTGCACATCCTGGGCATCATGCTGGAGACCATCGGCCGTCCGCGCGAGAACCTGTCCAAGTTCGCGCCCAAGATCATCACCTTCTCCATCAATCCCGAAAAGATTTCCGAGGTCATCGGCCCGCGCGGCAAGATGATCAACAAGATCATCGATGAAACCGGCGTCAAGATCGATATCGAGGACGACGGCCGCGTGTTCATCTCCACCGCCGATCAGGCCGCCGCCGATAAGGCCAAGTCCATCATCCTGGGCATCGCCAAGGATATCGAGGTGGGCGACGTGTTCACCGGCAAGGTCGTGCGCATCATGAACTTCGGCGCGTTCGTGGAATTGGCCGGCGGCAAGGACGGCATGATCCACATCTCCAAGCTGGATAACAAGCGCGTGGAAAAGGTCGAAGACGTGGTGAATATCGGCGATGAGCTCGAGGTCAAGGTCTGCGAGATCGATTCCCAGGGCCGCATCAACCTGATCCGCAACGATATCACCTACGATAACCCCAACTTCACCCGCTCCGCCCCCGCCGGCGGCCGCCCGCCCAGGAGGGACGGACGGAAATAAGATCGTTTCTGCACAGGAGGGAAAATCACCGCTGTTTTCCCTCCTTTTTTCAATGGGGCGATAGGAAAGGATGTGTCGAAGCGTGGCGTCTGGGGATCCGCAAACCATGGATGAACTGAAACGATACTGCGTGCAAAAGGGCCTGCGCCCGCGGCAAATGCGCTTTTTCATCGGCGAGGATTACAAAAAGCCCCGGGCTTTCGGCATTTATCAGGATGGAAAGGATTTTGTGGTTTATAAAAACAAAGCCGACGGCACCCGGACCATCCACTATAAAGCGCCCTACGAGGCCCAAGCCGTGAACGAGCTGTACCAGAAGCTATTGTCGGAATGCAATAAGCGGGGCATCTATCCCAACGAAACCTCAGGCGCTCGCTCCAACAGTTCCACGTACAGGGTACAAAGCCAAATAAACAGCGGGTCCCCCAAGCGCGGCGCTCGGTCCGGCGAAAGCGGAAAGCTCGGTATCATTATCATTCTGATTATCGCTTTCGCGGTGTTTATGGGCATCGGCTATGCCACGGGAACCAAGAACACCGACAGCGGCTATCATAAATTGCCCAGCTCCTATTATCAGAACAAAAATGACGCGGAGCGCGGCAATGAAACGTGGGACCCCGGCGACGGCGGCGACGCTTGGGATCCTGGCGATACGGACTGGGGTTCGGACTGGTAAACTTGCCCGCCCCTTGTATAGGGAGCGGTTTTCGGATACACACTAAACTGACATCTCATAAGGAGAAGTGAATGGAGAAATTCGTGCTGAACAATGGCCTGACCGTGCTGGTGGAGGAAATGCCCTATCTGCGCTCCGTATCCATCGGCGCGTGGGTGAAGGCGGGCAGCATGCTGGAATCGCCTGACGAAAACGGCCTCTCCCATTTTATGGAGCATATGGCCTTCAAGGGCACGAAGAAGCGCACCGCCCGGCAGATCGCCGAGGAAATGGACCGGATCGGCGGCCAACTGAACGCCAGCACCAGCAAGCTGTGCACCAATTATTTCGCCAAGGTGATCGATGAGGATCTGCCCCTTGCGGCGGACATCCTGGCGGACATCGTATGCGATCCCGCCCTGGACGAAGCGGAAACGGACAAGGAGCGCGGCGTGGTGCTGGAGGAAATCTCCATGGTGGAGGATTCGCCGGAGGACGTGGTGTACGACGTGCTGGCCGAGGCGGTCTTCGGCAGCCAGTCCCTGGGCCAGACCATCCTGGGCCCCGCGCAAAAGCTGGCGCAGTATACCCCGGATGATCTGCGCGCGTTCCGCAGCCGCCACTACGGCCCCAGGAACGCCGTCCTGGCCCTGGCGGGCAACGTGACCGCGGAGGCGGCGCGGGATCTGATGGAGGAAAAGTTCGGCGCGTGGCAGGGCGCGGAGGGCGAGGATTTTCCCCACGCCGTTGCCGTTGACCAGCCCAGGAAGCTTTTTCGCGACAAGGACACCGAGCAGGTGCACCTGTGCCTGTCCTTCCAGGGCTATCCCATGGGCAGCCCGGACGTATACCCCGGCGCGGTGCTCAACAACATCCTGGGCGGCGGCCTGTCCTCCCGCCTGTTCCAGCGCATCCGCGAGGAGCTGGGCATGGCCTATTCCGTGTATTCCGGGCCCAGCAGCTATCCGCACTGCGGCGAATTTACCATCTACGCCGCCACCAGCCCGAAATACGCCAGGACCGTGCTGGAGCAGATCGACATCGAGATCGGCAAGCTCCTCAAAGACGGCGTCACCGAGCAGGAATTCACCATGAGCAAAGCCCAATTGAAGGGCAGCTTCATCCTGGGCCTGGAAAGCGCTTACAACCAGATGAGCGCCTTGGGGCACAACCAGATCCTCCTCAACCGCGTGATCCCGCCCGAGGATACCATCGCTTCCATCGAGCGCGTGACCAGGGACGACGTGATGGACGCGGCCGGCCGCATCCTTACCAGCGCGCGCGCCTACGCCGTCGTCGGCCGCAAGGCGGAAAAATACCTGCAATACATGCAATAGCCCTCCCCGGATGGACCGCTCCCCGGAATCGATCGTATAGAAATCGCCATGCCGGCAAATCGGCAGGGCGATTCTTTATGTAACGATCCGGCAGGAGGCGACGCCGTAATACTGAAAGCAGCGCACAGCGTCTTCGTCCACGATCTCCCCCGGCATCATCAGCGGCACGCACGGCGGGCAGGATGTCTCTGCGTCGGATAAAACGGAGCCGACCGCCTGCTCGACGGGCGTCTCCCGGGACGGGGAGAGGACCGCCTCCCGGATGGAGAGCGCGGGCTTTGGATGGGGCAGCGGCGGCGGGGAAGAAAGGATCGGCGCTCTCCTTGGCAGGGAAAGCAGGACGGCTTGGATCCTATCCAGATCGCCTTCCTTCAGCGCCGGCGACAGCATCATGGTCAGAAAATCCGGATCGGAAAACTCGCATTCCATGCTATGGGCGCGGAGCCGATCATGCATTTCTGTCCCGGAATAACCGTAAGCTTTGGGCGCCAGCGTCAGCTTGGCGGGCTCGTTCCCGATCATGCGATAGCCCTCGTTTTTCAGCGCCGCTTTGAGCGAAGCGGCCTTTTCGCATAGGGCTTTCAGCGCGCTTGGAAAGCTCCTTTCCAGATACGCGTTGCATTGATCCAGGGATTGCAGGATCAGATAGGACGGGCTCGAGGACGCGAACAGCGAAAGCGCGCGCCGGGCGTTTTCCGCCATGCAGGCCGGGGCGTTTTTCCCGATATGCAGGTAAGCGCCGCCGGTCAGCACCGGCAGGGTCTTATGCGCGGAATCGCAGCACAGATCCGCGCCGAGCGAAATGGGATGGCGATCCTCGGGCAGAAACTTCAAATACGCGCCGTGGGCGTTGTCCGCCAGCAGCAGCGTCTGAAAGCGGCGGCATACGTCCGACAGCGCCGCGATATCCAGCGTGTTCCCCAAATAATCCGGGCTGGTCACATAGACGGCGGCGGGAGGCTGCGGCAGGCTTTCGAGCGCCTTTTGCAGCCCGTCCGCCGTCAGATCGCAGGCAATCAGGCTGTTTCCCTGTTCGGGATAGAGCCACTTTACCTGCGCGTCCAAAAGCGCGCAGGCGGACACAAACGCCTTGTGCGCGTTGCGCCCGGCCAGGAGCAGCGGCTGCCTTCCTTCGGCTTTCGCGCTGAGCAGCGCCAGATACACCATCGCCCGAATGCACAGCGACGAGCCCTCGGCGGAATAGCAGGTCATTTTCGTGCCGAACAGGGAAGACGCGTTCTCCTGGCTCCTTTTTATGATGCCCTCCGCCCGGTACAATTCGTCCGCCCCTTGGATCTCGGTGATATCCATCGGCTCCACGCCAAGAAAAGCCCTGCCCTTGTGGCCCGGCATATGCAGGCGCAGCGCGGCCTTTTCCCGGTATTCCCGAACGAAATCACAAATCGGCGTATCCACCCTGTTCCCTTTCCGACATCTCACGCTGACAGGCAGATGAGCTAATTAGCTTCTGCGAATTATAAAAAACAAAATGGTTTTCTTGGAAAGGGGCCTGGGGGAAACTCCCTCCGTCTCCCTTCACTCCCCCAGCATCCTGGCCGCTTCCAGCATGATGGCGCACTCCATGCGCTTGCGGAACAGGTCGCACCCATAGGGGTACACGCCGCGGACGGAGCCCGAAGCGTGGTACGCGTTGGCCGCGCAGCCGCCGGAGCAGTAGAGCCTGGCCCAGCAGTCCCGGCATTCCTCGCGGGCGTACACGTTGCAGTCCGCAAATTCCCGCTGCACGGCAGGATTGGTAACGCCGTCCCATACATTGCCCAGCCTGAATTTTTCCTCGCCCACGAATTGATGGCAGGGGTACAGATCGCCCCAGGGGGTAACGGCCATATATTCGGTGCCGGAGCCGCAGCCGGAAATGCGCTTATAGATGCACGGCCCGCCGGTCAGATCGATCATGTAGTGATAGAAGGTGAAGGGCCGGCCCTCTTTCCGGCGCTTCCGCATCAATTCCGCCAGCTGTTCATACTGCGCCATCACAACGGGCTTGTCTTCCTCCGTCAGCGCGGAAGGATCGTCCGGGGCGCAGACCACCGGCTCCATGCTCAGCTCCGTAAACCCGAGATCGAGCATGGCCTCGATATCTTTCAGAAAATCCGGATTATAATGCGTGAAGGTGCCGCGCATATAATAGTTTTTTCCGCCGCGGGCCCGAACCAGTTTTTGGAATTTGGGCACGATTTTTTCCCAGCTTCCGTGCCCCGCGTAATCCACCCGGAACCGATCGTGCACTTCCTTGCGCCCGTCCAGGGACAGGACGACGTTGCTGCATTCGCGGTTGGCAAAGTCGATCACGTCGTCGTCGATCAAAAGGCCGTTGGTGGTCAGCGTGAAGCGGAAATTCTTTCCGTGTTCCCCTTCGACGCTCCGGGCATAGGCGACCAGGCGCTTCACCACGTCAAAATTCATGAGCGGCTCGCCGCCGAAAAAGTCTACCTCGAGGTTGCGCCGCTTGCCCGAATGCGCGATCAGGAAATCCAGCGCCTGCCTGCCCACCTCAAAGGACATCAGGGCGCGCTCGCCGTGGTATTTGCCCTGGCTGGCGAAGCAATAGGAGCAGTTCAGGTTGCAGGTGTGCGCCACGTGCAGGCACAGGGCCTTGACGACGCCGGCGTTTTTTTGCTTGAGCTCCCCGGCCATGGGCGCGAAGGTATCGGGGGTGAAAAGCCGGCCCTGCTCCTTGAGCGCCGTCACCTGCTGATAGCATTCCCCGATCTCCTCCCGCGTCACGCCTTCCTGTCCGCCGTATTTTTCCATCAGGGCGGAAAGGATTTCTTCCCTGCTCCTGTGTTCGTAGCAGGCAATGATATCAAACGCGATCTCGTCCACCGCGTGCACGCTGCCGGAGCACGTGTCCAGCACGATGGGCAGCCCGCCCAGCTTGTATTGATGTATCATGCGTTTTTCCTTTTCTTATGAAAAATGCCGCCAAACGTGGCGGCGTCGGGCACGGAAGGAAATTATTGCTCTTCCTTCTGGGCCTTGTTTTCGCACTGCTGGTTGGCAATGCCGCAGCTGGTCTTGCAGGCGGACTGGCAGGAGGTCTGGCATTCGCCGCAGCCGCCGTTTTTGGCGCTCTCGCACAGGGTACGGGTTGTCAGGGTCTGGATGTGCTTCATAATGATTTCCTCCAATGAAGAATCGGTTTCGGTTTATTGTAACACAGGGCCGGGGCGAAGTCAATCAGTCCGCGGGGATGTTTTCAAAGAAATCATTCTTCAGCACATCCGGGCCGACGGCGGTGTAATAGAGGCCGAAGAGGGCGTTGTTGTACTTTTTGCCGTCCTTGACGATGTTGTAGGACCGCTGCTGCGAGCGGTGCTTGTCATAGGCTTCGCGGGCGAGGAACATGGGGGTAATGACGCCGGATTCGTCCAGGGGCTGTTCCCAATCCATGGTGATCTGGTTCTCCTCATACAGATGCAGATACAGTTTTTTGACCTCCCAGACCCCGTATTCCGCCGCGGATTCGGGATAGTTGGACGCGTCGGCGGTGAGCTTTACGGCCTCGGTCAGCAAAAGCGCGGTCAGCTTATGCTGGCTGTGGCCGTATTCGCCGTTCAGATCCTGGGTCACGATCACCTCGGGCTTGTATTTGCGGATCAGCTCCACCAGATCCCTGACCGGGTCCTGCCCGTTCATATACCAGGTTTTGCGCGCGGTTTTGAGGCTCTTCACCTTCTGATCCCTGTAGCCCAGGAAAATGGGATGGTTGCGAAGGCCCGCCGTCCACATGCCGTCCAGGGTTTCGCGGTAGCGGGAGCGCCCGCCGTTGGTCATGTAGACGACCGCCACCTGCTTCCCCTGCGCGCAATAGAGCGGCACCGTGCCGCCAAGGAAGAGGAATTCATCGTCCTGGTGCGCGGAAAAAACCATCAGATCGATCTTTTCCGGCATCTCCTTCCAAACCTGCACCGCGGATCGCGGATAGTTTTCGTCATAGACCCGAAGGATCTTGAGCTTCAGGTCCTTCCCCTTGGGGGTGACGCGCACCTGATAGATATCGCTGCTTAAGAAAACGGAATCCAGATAAAAGCCGGTCGAAAGGGCCGTTTCCCGGATCACCTGGCCTTCCTTGTCCAGGAACTCGATCAGCGTTTCCTCCGGCGGCAGCCACCAATCGAGGGTCATGAGGGCCGCGCTGCCGTCCTCGGGCAGGGTGATCAGCAGGCTCGGCCTGGATTTGGTGGGCGTCCAGGTCGTTTTTTCGCCCCAGCCGGACACCCGGTAGCCGGATACCTTGCATTGATCAGTGATATGGCGCACTTCCTTGAACGCGCCGCGGACGTAGAGGACGGTGCGATGGATGACGGACAGGCCCTCGCTGCCCCCGGCCTGGAAGACCAGCGTTTTCCGGCCCGCGGTCAGCTTGGACGGCTTCAGGGAATTGCGATAGGGGGCGATGGATACGGTGTCCGCTTCTTCTTTGAGCGCGATCACCTCGGAAAACTCCACCCGCTGCTGCCGCTCGTCCCAGATATAGAAAAACAGGGTGTCCATGGGGCCGGCCGCGGTCAGGCTGCCTTTGAGGGGCATTTCCTTGGCCTGGGTGAGCGTGGGAAGATAATCCTCCATGGTCACGTCGCTCAGCTTCGTTTCCGGCAGCGCTTCTTCCCGCGGGGCGGCCTTCGTCCGCAAAAGGCTCCTGGAGATATAGCCCGTTTCGCCGTTTAATTCGATCCGGTAAAACCCGTTGACCCGGCCCGTCACCTCGCAGACCTCGCCCTTTTTGAGGCGGAAGAGCACCGCGGATTTTTTGTCCGGCTCGGTATACACCGGGGCATCCTTGCCATCGTCCAGGCGGCCTTCGAGCATGATCGCCTGCGGGCAGGTGCTCGCGTCGTCAAGCGCCTGCGCGAGCACAGGGCAAAGGAGCAGCGCCGCCAGGCAGATCAACAGAAGGAAGCGTCTTTTTTTCATGTGCGTTTCTCCTTTTTTAGAGAATCAGGTCTTCCACGACGTCGTCCAGCACGGCCATCACCATGGGCTTTCCTTTATCCGGCAGGTCCTGGCAGGGCAGCTCGTCCGTAAGCAGGGGGGTCATGGCGCCGCCCTTCTGGAGCACGGAAAACGCGCGGGAGGCCGTTATGCGCGCAGCGGCGGCCAGATAGGTGCCGGTGGAGCCGGATTTATTGAAGCCCATGCATTTGACGCCCTTTCCGGCGCGCCCCTGCACATCGAACATGGCGCCCATGACGCGCTTGCCGTAGCCGCGCTCGGTAAAGAGCAAAACCTGATCGGATACGCCGATCGGGCAGGCCAGGAGCACCTGGTCGTCTTCGTCCACCTTCATGCCGCGCACCCCGGCGCTGACGCGGCCCATTTCGGGCACCGTGTCCAGCGGAAAGCGGATGCAGCTCCCCTTGCGCGTCAGCATCAGCAGATCGCAGCCCTCCTCCGCGGGCATCACGGAGAGGAGCCGATCCCCGTCCTTGAGGTTCACGGCGGTGAATTTGGCGCGCTTCACCTCGTAATCCGCCGCGGCCGTGCGCTTTACCTGGCCCTGGCGGGTAAAGAACAGCAAATCTTCCATGCCGTTGAGGCTGCCCGGGGGCATGAGCAGCAGGGACACGCATTCCTCGCCGTTTTCAAGGCCCGCGAGCACGGAAGTGAGGCTGCCGCCGCGCTCCCGGGGTTTGAGCGTCTCCGTCAGCGTGCCGACGCTCAGCGGATAGCAATTGCCAAGGTTCGTAAAGAAATAGAGGGTATGGTCCGTCTGCGTATGGAAGAGGCAGCGCACCATATCGCTTTCCTTTTCGGGCATGTCCAGGCGCTCGTAGGCGCGGGGGGACATGCGGCGCAGCTGCCCGCCCCGGGTCAGGAACACGACCGCTTCCTCGGGCAGGGGCTTTTCCTCTTCCAGGGGCGCGCTGTCCTCGCCTTCCTCCCGCACGATCTGGGTACGCCGGTCATCGCCGAACTGCCCGGCAATTTCGCGAAGCTCCTTTTTGATGACGCTCATCAGCTTCTTTTCGCTCTTCAATATGCCCTCGAGCGTGGCGATCAGCTTCAGGATATCCTGGTATTCCCTGCGCAGCGCCTCGATTTCAAGGCCGGTCAGCCTTTGCAGGCGGAGGTCCAGGATGGCCTGGGCCTGGATCTCGTCAAAACCGAAGCGCTCCATCAGCCGCGCTTTGGCCTCTTTCCCGTTCCTGCTCGCGCGGATCAGGGCGATCACCTCGTCCAGATGATCCACCGCGACGATCAGGCCCTCCAAAATATGGGCCCGGGCCTTCGCCTGGTCCAATTCGTACTGGGTGCGGCGGGTCACCACGTCCTTCTGGTGGCGGATGAAATGGCCGATCATGGTTTTGAGGCCCATCTGCACGGGCTTTCCCGCCGCGACCGCCACCATGTTGACGCCGAAGGTGACCTGCAGATCGCTGTATTTATAGAGGTATTTGAGCACCTTTTCGGGATTGGCCTCTTTTTTGAGCTCGATCACGGCGCGCATGCCGGTGCGGTCGCTCTCGTCGCGGATATCGTGGATGCAGCCGAGCGCCGCCTTTTTTTCCTTGCTGAGCTTTAAGATTTTTTCCAGCATGCCCGCCTTGGCGACGCCGTACGGGATCTCGTGGATCACGAGCAGGGAGCGCCCGGAAGGCCCGGGCTCTGCCGTCACCTTGGCGCGGAGCGTCAGCTTGCCGCGGCCGGTTTCGTAGGCCGCGCGGATCTCCGGGGTGTCCAGCAGGATGCCGCCGGTCGGGAAATCCGGCCCCGGCACAACGCGCATGAGCTCGTCCAGCGTCACTTCTTCATTGTCGATCTGGAGGCATACCGCTTCCGTCACTTCCCTTAGGTTATGCGGCGGGATGTTGGTGGCAAGGCCCACCGCGATGCCGGACGCGCCGTTGACCAGGAGGTTGGGGAAGCGCGCGGGCAAAAGGTCCGGCTCCTTTAAGGTATCGTCGAAATTCAGACGGAAGGGCACGGTGTCCTTTTCGATGTCCCTGAGCATTTGCAGGGCCAGGGGGGCCATCCGGGCCTCGGTATATCGCATGGCGGCGGCGCCGTCGCCGTCGATGGAGCCGAAATTGCCATGGCCGTCCACCATCACGCCGCGCATGGAATAGGGCTGGGCCATGCGGGTGAGGGCGTCGTACACGCTGGTATCGCCGTGCGGGTGGTATTTGCCCAGGCAGTCGCCCACGATGCGGGCGCATTTGCGGTGCGGCTTATCCGGCGCAAGGCCCAATTCATGCATCGTAAAAAGGATGCGCCGCTGCACGGGCTTTAAGCCGTCCTCCACGCGGGGGATGGCGCGCTCCAAAATAACATACTCCGCGTAGGGCATCATGCTCTGGTGCAGCACTTCCTCCAGCGGGGTCTGGATAATATCCGGGGTCAATATCTGTTCCGGGGGCTTTTTCGGCATAAACGGAATCCTCTCCATCCTGTAAAGACGTCACTGCTTGAGCGGCGCGCCGCAGTATCTGCATTGGCCCACCGGGCCGTGGACGTTGTTTCTTGCGCCGCAGCCGGGGCAGACGACCACTTGCTCCTGCGGCGCGTCCGCGGAAGAAAAATGGATGCACTGATCCTGATGATCCAGGTATCCGTTGAAGTATCCGCGCCTGCACATTTTATCAAGCCGGTCCAGCACCGTTTTCAGGGGCAAGTTCAGCTTTTCCGCCAGCCGGACCACGGATTTGTCCTCGCTCTTTGCCAGCATGGCGCAGTAAAGCCGGAAATCGTCGATCAGCTCTTTTCTGCGCCCGGCGGACCAGATCAGCAGCCCGTGCAGCGCGGCCAGCGCCAGACACACGAACGGCATCGCCCGGTCAACGGCGCTGTCGGCGGTCCCGTAGAGCAGATCGCTGAATCCCACGATGCCCGGCAAAGCCCAGAAAACAAGGCCGATCCAGCCGAAGATCCGCCCGGTATGGGCCCAAAAGGTGTCCAGCCGCACGCGGAAGGAATTGTTGATCGTTTTTTGTTTGCCCATACATCCTCCCCGTTTTTCCGCCGTCAGGCGGCGCCGTTTACGCCTGTTCGACCGCCGGATACACGGCGCCGGCCTTTTCCATGTGCTGGTCAAAATGGTCGGCCTTGTTGAATTCGGCGTGCTCGATGATGTATTCGCGCCGGGGCTCCACTTTGTCGCCCATGAGCAGGGTGATCAGGGAATCGGCCTCCGCCGCGTCCTCGATGGTCACCTGCATGAGCTTTCTGTGCGCGGGGTCCATGGTGGTTTCCCAAAGCTGCTCCGGGTTCATTTCGCCCAGGCCCTTGTAGCGCTGGAGCGTATAGCCCTTGATCCCCTGGGTCACTTTTTTCAGCTCGCGGTCGTCGTAGGCGTACTGGATGCCGCTGTTCTTTTTCACGGCGTAGAGGGGCGGCATGCCGATGTACACGTGCCCGCCCGCCACCAGATCGCGCATATAGCGGAAAAAGAAGGTGAGCAGGATGGAGCGGATATGCGCCCCGTCCTGGTCCGCGTCCGCCAGGATGATGACCTTGTGGTATTTGAGGGAAGAAAGATCAAAGTCCTCGGCGATGCCGGTGCCCAGCGCCGTGATGATGGAGCGGAATTCATCGTTGGCCAGCACCTGGTCCAGCCGTTTTTTTTCGGCGTTCAGGGGCTTGCCGCGCAGGGGCAGGATCGCCTGGAAGCGCCGGTCGCGCCCCTGCTTAGCGCTGCCGCCGGCGGAATCGCCCTCCACGATGAACAGTTCGTTATCCGCGGCCTTGCGGCCCGTGCAGGCGGATAGCTTGCCCACCAGCGGCGCGGCCTCCAATTCGTTCTTCGCCCGGGCCAGGTTGCGGGCCTTGCGGGTCGCCTCGCGCACGCGCGCGCTTTTGACCGCTTTTTCCAGGATCTTTTGCGCCAGCTCCTGGTTTTTCAGGTTTTCCAGGAATTCATAGAGGCGCTCGGTCACGATGGCCTCCACCGCGGGGCGCACCTCCGTGTTGCCCAGCCGCCCTTTGGTCTGCCCCTCGAACTGCGGGGTTTTCACCATCACGGTCAACACCGCGGTGATGCCCTCGCGGAAATCCTCGCCTGCCAGGTTGTTGTCCTTTTCCTTCAGGACGCCGATCTTGCGCGCGTAATCGTTGAGCGCCTTGGTCAGCGCGGCGCGGAAGCCCGTTTCGTGTGTGCCGCCCTCGCCGGTGGGGATGTTGTTCACGTAGGAGAAGACCGATTCCGTATAGCTGTCGGTATACTGGATGGCGGCGGAGCAGATCACATCGTCCCGCTTGCCCTCAAAGAAGATCGGCTCCTCATGAAGCGGCGTTTTGTCGCGGTTGAGGAACTTCACGTAATCCACGATGCCCCCGGCAAAGCAGTATTCCGCCTGGGCCTTGCCCTCCTCGTGCGTGCGCTCGTCCGTGAAGGTGATTTTGAGGCCCCGGTTCAGGTACGCGAGCTCCCTCAGCCGCCGGCGCACCGTATCGCCGTTGAACACCGTTTCCTCAAACACCGTATCGTCCGGCAGGAATCTGACCAGGGTGCCGCGCTTGCGGGTATTGCCGACCTTTTCCAGCGCTGTCACGGGATGGCCCGCCAGCATCTTCTTCTGCTTGGGGTCATAATAGCTTTCATACCGCTGGGTATAATGGCTCCAATCCAGAAAAATATCTACCGTCAGCCACTTGCTCAGCGCGTTCACCACGCTCGCGCCCACCCCGTGCAGCCCGCCCGAATAGGCGTAATTCTCATTGCCGAATTTGCCGCCCGCGTGCAGATGGGTAAATATGACCTGGACGCCGGGGATGCCCAGCGTCGGATGATTGTCCACCGGCATGCCGCGCCCGTTGTCCCATACGGAAGCGGAGCCGTCCTTATGCAGCGTCACCGAAACCTCGGTCGCATACCCGCCCATGGCTTCGTCGATCGCGTTATCCACGATTTCCCATAATAAATGATGCAGGCCCCGGCCGCCGGTGGAGCCGATGTACATGCCGGGCCGCATGCGCACCGCGTCCAGCCCCTCCAGCACCTTGATGCTGCCCGCGTCATATTTTTGCGCCATAAAACACCTCGCACCGCTGACTCAATAGCTTGAAAGCGCCGATCCGGCTTTCTTAAGAATTGTATCACAAAAGTTACAATTTTGCAAAACTTTCAGGGCCGGGAAAAAGAAACGCTGCCTTTTCAAGCATTATTTGGAAAATCTACTATACAATCTCAGCTTCTTATGGTATATTAATGGACAAAGGAAACAAATATCGACATTCATGTTGAAAAGGAGGCAAAACCGTGAAACGGATTCTGCTGATCGCACTGGCGATGGTGCTGGCGCTTGGCTGCATTCAAGACAGCTTTGGCGAGGACACGCCCGAAAAAAAGCATGTGCTGGATTACGATATATGCGAAACCGTCGGAGGGCTGCTGGAATGCGGCCAGATGGCGCTGGACGACGGCATGCCCGGCAAGCAGGTGCTGGAAGAAATGTACGCCATCGCGGACGCGGGCGACTTTTTGGAGCAGTTTGAGATCGCCTGCGAAAACATCGCCGCGTACGGAAACAAAACATACAATAAGCTGCTGGAAGTGCTGAACGGCGAAGAGGAATACTCCTCCCGCCGGATGGACATCGTCTATACCCCCGCTTCCCAGGATTACGAGAACTCCTGGAGCGCCTATGATACGTTCGAGGTGTCCGATGAGATGCGCGAATTGCTCAAAGACAGCAAGGCGCAGTACTGCTTTGAGCCGGCCTACTGGCCGGAGGAGGATTTTAAGAACGTGCTGGGGACCGCGTATTCCAAGTTCAAGCCCTCCCGGCCCCGGCCCGCGTATGCCTGCGTGGTCATCAAAAAAGGCGCGCAGTGCGAGCCTGAAACGGCCTGGAACAAGGGCGACAACGACGATTTCCTCTATGAGCTGACCGACATCGTCAATACGATCGGCCTCCTTCTGGACGAGGACGCGCCCGTATTCACCGGCAACCCGAATCTGGCCTCCACCTTCTGGGTGTTCGACGTGTCCTATTCCTTCTATAACTGGTACGGCAACAAGGAAGTGAAGGGGTACAACCTGGAAATGACCCTCACCGTCCGCGACGCGTCGAGCAAAAAGGACCTGGCCCAGCTCAAATACACCGAAAAGCTCGCCTCCACCATCTATTCCTGGAGCGACGGCATCGCAAGGCCGGATCTTCCGTATACCCACGAAATCACGGGCCTGGATTCCACCGTGAGCAAGATCCGCTCCCTCATGCAAAAGCAGCGCGGCGAATCCGCCGCCGCGCGCAAGATCACCACCATGAACGCCGAAAAGGTATTGAACGGCGTGCTCGTGGATCAGGCGGGCAAGCTTGACGACGCCTGGCAGAAGGCGATCTGGGAAAGCGGCGCGCAGAATATTTCGCTCGACGGCGATGCCATCACCTTCTCCCTGCGCACCTTTAACCCCGATCTGAAAAGTTTGGGCGCGTATTCCAAGGCGGAGGACCGCTCCGCCTGGCTGGACGCCGCGCTGTTGAACGCAAAAACCTATGATCTGGAGGCTTCGCTGGCGCTCGAGGACGGCCAGCCCACCGCCAAGAGCTTAAGCGCCCTCAAAAAGACGATCAAGGAAGCGGCAAAAACGGCCCAGGAAGCTTTCGAGGGGGGCGATATGGCCGACGCCATCATCGACCGCATGTTCCCTTCCCCCGTTTCCGGAAAGATCACCAACGCCGAGCAATTGCTCACCCCCGACGATTCCTTCATCGAATGGCTGGGCCAGGATTACCGCCTCTCCAACTATGGCTCCGCCGCGATGGCCGCGTTCTTCGCCTCCCAGAAATCCAAGACGCTGGAAACCAAGAACGGGCCCAAGGCGCTGGTGCTCAAGGTGACGGCGGCCGATCCCGCGGAGCTGCTGTCCACCGCGTCCAAGACGGTGCTGGATGAGCTTGCGTATCTGACCGAGCTGGAAAGGGACGACGACGCGGAAGAAAACCTGCAATTGGCCGTGGCGAAGGCCGCCCTGGCAGCGAAAAAGAACGCCAAAACGAAATACGAGATCCCCGTTGATCTGGATCAATTGCTGTATTCAGAGTTTTCCGCGGAATACTGGAGCTATGTCGAATCCTTCACCTACAACGATACCCGCTGGGATCTGAACAACAACATCGAAAACCTGCCGCCCATGGCCGCGGAGGATATGCCCAAGAACGGGATCATGAAAGGCGGAAAGAGCGGCACGGAGGTTACGCTCAAACTGTCCAAAAACTCCAGCCCCACGTATGTGCAGGTCCGCAAGGACGGCTCGGACGATCTGGCCGCCACCGTGTTCATCCATCCCGGCAAATCGGTCACCCTGCATTTGCAGAAAGGGTACTATCGCCTGTACTATTGCTCCGGCCCCTATTGGTACGGCGAAGAGGACCTCTTCGGCGATTTGGGCTCCTACCACAAGAGCGAAGCGACCGAAATCAAGGGCACGAATTATACCCACACCATCACCCTTGAAAGCAGCCAGAACGGCGATGTGAACATCTACGGCGCCGAACCGGGTGAATTCATCAAGCCGTAAGCACGGCCTTTCAATGAAAAAGCTCCCAAAATTACAGGGAAGGACGAACCGCTGCCGGCAGCGGTTCGTCCTTCCCTTTTATCATCCAGCCCTGCGGGCCGTCAGGCTTTGGCGGTCAGATCATACGTATCCGCGCCGGTGATCGTCGCCCGGACGAAGGCGCCCTCGGAAAGCGGCTGATCGCTCAGAAGCAGGATCTCGCCGTCCGCGTCGGGCGCTTCCCAGGCGGAGCGGGCGGTATAATGCATCCCGTTGTGGCCGGTCACCAGCACCTTTTCCACGGCGCCGACGCGGCGCAGGTTCCTTTGCAGGCTGATCCTCGCCTGCAGGGCCATCAGCTTTTCCAGCCGTTCCTGCTTGATCTCCTCCGGCACCTGATCGGGCATGGAGGCCGCGGGCGTATCCTCCTCGGGCGAATAGGCGAACGCGCCCATCCGGTCGAAGGCCATTTCCTCGGTGAACGCCATCAGTTCCTCAAAATCCCGGTCCGTTTCGCCGGGAAAGCCCACGATGAATGTGGTGCGCAGGCAAAAGCCCATTTTGCGCGCCTCCGTGAGCATTTCGCGCGTATGGGCGGCCGTGCCCCGGCGGTTCATTTTTTTCAGCAGCCTCGGCGACGCGTGCTGCAGGGGCAGATCCAGGTATTTGCAAACGTTTTTCAGCGACGCCATGGTTTCCAATAGCGGCATGTCCGTTTCGTCGGGGTACATGTACAGGCTGCGCAGCCATTCCACGCCCTCGATCCCGGCGGCTTCTTCCAGCAGCTTTTTGAGCGACAGGCCCGTGTCCGTGCCGTACTTGGTCGTGTCCTGCGCGATCAGGATGTGTTCCTTCACGCCTTGCCCGGCCAGCGCGCGGATCTCGTCAAGGACCGCGTCCATGGGCCGGGAGCGGTAGCCGCCCCGGATCAGGGGAATGGCGCAGTAGGCGCAGCGGTTATCGCATCCGTCGCCGATCTTGATATACGCGGAATAGGAAGGCGTCGTCAGGACGCGGCCGCACTCCAGAAAGCCGCTTTGCCGCCTGGTATCGGCGGGACGGGTCCCGGACAGGGCCTGCGCCAGATATTCCGTTAAGCGCGCGTACTGGCTCACGCCCAGCAGGCAGTCGATCTCCGGGATATCGCGCAATAGATCGTCCTTGTAGCGCTGGGCCAGGCAGCCGGTCACGCACAGCACGCGGCAGCGGCCCGTTTTTTTGTATTCCGCCATTTCAAAGATGGCGTCGATGGATTCTTCCTTCGCCGGGGCGATGAACCCGCAGGTGTTCACGATCAGCACGTCCGCTTCCGCGGGCTCCGAGGTGATTTCCATCCCGGCCCGGGTCATCTCGCCCAGCATCTGCTCCGAATCCACCCGGTTTTTGACGCAGCCCAGGGAAATCATCCCGACCCTGAGGCCCTTGAGTATTTCAAACGTTTGCATCCGCGTATCCCGCTTTCGTAGGTCAAATAGCCGCAGCCCGGGCCGCCGCATCGGCGGACAGGCACTGCGCGTCAAAGGGCAGGAAGGAAAAGCGGAAGGCCCGCGCTTCCTTCAGGTACAGTCTTTCCTCCTCCAGCGGTTCAGGGCCGCAGGAGTTGGTGCCCAGCGGGCCCATCACGCCGTCGATCAGCCAGGTCACGGTATCCGTGCGGCCAAGCTCAATGGTATGCTGCGCCTGAGTGAGCATTTCCGGGGTATAATGATGGGCGGAGAAGGCGAACCCCTCGCCCGCGGCGAGCAGGCCGATGCCCCGGTCATTGAGCAGGGCGGCAAAGGCGGTGTCCTCGTGGCTTCCGTTTTCCTGCGGCCGTACGTATGGCTCGTGGGTGTCCTCCACCGCGCGTTCATAGCGGCCGATCAGCGCGCTGGTCTTCATATCCGGGTAGCTTTCATGCGGGCCGCGGCCCTGCCAAACGAGGCGGTCAAAGCCCGGGGCCAGGTCCATGCGGATGCCCAGCCGGGGCAAATACTGATCGATGGTCTTTAGCGGCGTATAGCAAATGTCCAGTACGATCTTGCCGCTGCCATGGACGGTGTATTTCTGCGTGACCCGGAGCACCGGCGGCGTCACCTTGGGCCCGTATACGCCGGAAATATCAATCACGGCCCTGTCGTCCTCCATTGCGGCGGACAGCGCTTCGTTCCGGCAAAGCAGCCTGTTGAGGCCCAGCTTTTCCCAATTTGCGGCCGCCCCATTCCAGCCAAGGTCATTGTCCGTCGGGGCGCGCCACAGGTTCGCCTTTACCCCCTCCGCGATCACGGATACGCCGTGGAAGTTCAGGCCGCTCATGCCCTCGCGGTCAAAGCTCACCGCGAAATCCCGGCCCGTGACCGTATAGCCCGCGTGCGTTTTTTCGATGGCCAAAGCATCCTGCGCAAGGCGCGGCGTTTCGCGCGCTTTGCCCAGCGCCAGCGGCAGTTGATCCTGCGCCACGATATGCCCGGCCTTCGCCCACGGGGTATCCTCCGCCAGATAAAACGTGAGGTTCAGCAGCGCGCCTTTGGGATATTCGCCCAGCGGCAGGGTTTTTTCTTCCGTTTCCCCGGCAGGCGTATCCAGATGGAATTCGCCCTGCCCAAGGACCTTGCCGCCGTCCATCACGGCATAGCGCCCGTTCAGGTGGGAAAGGGAAAGGAAGCCGTAATAATTCCGGAAAGAAACGATCCCCTTTTCTTCCTCCTTCATCTGCGCGCGGACGGGCCGGATCACGTGCTTATATTCCTTCAGGCCCGTATGCGGCGTGCGGTCGGGATAGGTCAGCGCGTCCACGCAGAAGCAGCCGTCGTGCGGCCATTCGCCGAAATCGCCGCCATAGGCGTAGTATTTCACGCCGTTTTCTTCCTTCACCAGTCCATGATCCGCCCATTCCCAGATGCAGCCGCCCATGAGCTGCGGATAGGCCTGGAAGGTCTGCCAATAGGCTTCCAGCAGGCCCGGGCCCAGGCCCATCGCATGGCAGTATTCGCACTGGAAGAGCGGCTTTTTCGGCGCGCCTTCGGCGTAGTCCTTCATAAAATCGATGCTCGCGTACATGCGGCTGGTCACGTCGGCGGTGATGGCCTCCTTTTCCCATTGGTCGCGCTCATAATGGATGGGCCGGACGGCGTCGATTTTCCGCATCGCCTCGGCCATGGCCACATGGCAGCAGCCGTAGCCCGATTCGTTGCCAAGGCTCCACAGGATAATCCCGGGGTGGTTGCGGTCGCGTTCCACCATGCGCACGCCCCTATCCACAAACTGCGGGATCCACTTTTCGTCCGTCGCCATATAGTCGTAGGATTCAAACTGGGTGACGCCGTGGCATTCGATATCCGTTTCATCCACCACGTACAGGCCGATTTCATCGCACAGGTCGAGCAGCCGCGGATCGTTGGGATAATGGCTGGTGCGCACGATATTCATGTTGTGCTGCTTCATCAGCAGGATATCCCGCCGCATTTCGTTCACCGGCGTATAGAAGCCGAGCGTCGGGTGGGTATCGTGGCGGTTGACGCCCAGCACCTTGACGGCCTTTCCGTTCCACAGGAACACGCCGTCCCTGATTTCGATTTTTCTAAAGCCCACGAACGTCCTTTCCGCCTGGCCGTCGATCTCCACGATCAGTTCATACCGGTTCGGCGTTTCCGCCGTCCAGGGCTTGACGTTTTCGAGCACAGCGGTATAGACCGCTTCGCCGTCCCGGACGGGGCACGCCGCGGCAAACGCCGGCTCCTCCCCATCCAGCAGGGTGATCTTCGCGCTGTCCACGTTTTCGGCCTTCACGGTGATCCTGATCGTTCCGTCCCGGTAATCGTTTTGAAGATCGGTGTCCGCCCAGATATCCAGGATGCGCTTTTCGCCGAAGGAAAGCAGCGCCACGTCCCGGAAAATGCCGGCGTGCCGCCACATATCCTGATCCTCCAGGTACGTGCCGTCGCTCCATTGCAGCACCACCACGCGCAGATGGTTTTCGCCGTCCCGGACCGCGCCGGTAATATCAAATTCAGCGGGCAGGTGCGGGCCCTTGGAAAAGCCCGCGAGCTCGCCGTTCACATAGACGTAATAGCAGCTCGAAACGCCGTCAAAGCGGATCACGGTCCGCCGGCTCCGGAACGCGGACGGCAGGGTGAACGCGCGGTCATAGACCCCGACGGGGGTTTCGTCCGGAACGAAGGGCGGGTCAAAGGGGATGGGGAAGCGCACGTTGGTATACTGCGGGCTGCCGTAGCCCTGCAATTGCCATACGCCGGGCACCATGATCCTGCCCCGGACGCACGCGCCTTCTTCGCCCGAAAGCTCCTTTACGTCCAGGGGCGAAGCGTAATACGCAAAATTCCATTCGCCGTTGAGATCCAAAAAATAGGGCGACAGGGCGCGCTCGTCCATCCGGGCGCTTTGCGCGTCCGGATAGGGGACGCGGGTGGTCCTGCCGGGCAGACGGTTCAGGTGCAGGCAGTGCAGATCTTGAAATTCCGTACGCATCGTGTTCCCTCCGTTTGTCGTGTTTCTCATTCGAGAATGTTGGTGGTGATGTAATCGACGCCCCACCGGGTCAGGCGTTCGGCGTCCTCCGGTCGGTTCACCGTCCATACGTTCACTTCCGCGCCCATGGCGTGCAGCTGCCGAACCCTCTCCTCCGTGAGCAGATCAAATTGAATATCCAGATCCAGGCGGTATTCCCTGAGCGCGGCCAGCGCCGCGTCCCAGTCAAAGCCCTTTTCCACCAGGTACTGCGCCTTTTGTTCCGGCAGGCGTTCGCGCACGTGGATCATGTTATCCAGATCAAAAGAAATAAAGATCGTCTTTTCCAGCCAGCCTTCTTCCCTCACGATCTGGATGATGCGGTCCACCTGCTCCGGATCCATGTGATTTTTAAGCTCCAACACGCTGTATTTTTCATACTTCCTGCAAATGCCGCTATATTCCCGCAGGCTGGGCAGGCGCAGGTCCGCCCGCCCGCGCTTGCCGTCCGTGTCCTTTAAGCGGAGGGCGCGCAGCGTTTCAAACGTGCTCTCCTCCACCCGCAGGTCGTCCCCGGCCACGCGTTTGGTGGTGTCGTCGTGGATGATGACGTATCCGCCGTCCCCCGTCACGTGCACGTCCGTTTCAATGCCGAAATAGGTGCGGTTTCCCGCCGCCACGAACGCGGAGCAGGTGTTTTCCATCTCGATGCCGCTCAGGCCGCGATGGGCGATCATCCGGGGCTTTTTCCCCGTCAGGCGCAGCGTATCCAAATCGATCCCTCCCGATCACACGGTTTCAAAGTCAATGCCATTATAGCAAAGAATCCGCCTCCTGTCATGGCTTTCAAAAACTTTTTCCAAAGCAGGCGTTCGATTGACATTGGTTTGCGGCTATGCTATAATTCCTCTGGCAGGCCGATGTGGTGGAATGGCAGACACCAGGGACTTTTGTATTAACGACAAGAGCACGGAGGCCGGAAACCCCTCCCGTGAATGCTGGCTAATTCGGCGAAAACCCCTCCGGGGCAACGCCGAGCTAAACCGGAGATGCCCGGAAATGTGTAGAGACTATACACCAGCCGCCTAAACCTTCGGGCACGGCGAAGACATAGTCCGGACCGCAACGCGCTTGTGCGCGGCGATGGCAACACCGTGCGGCAAGAAAATCCCTTGCTCTATTCGGGCGTGCGGGTTCGAGTCCCGCCATCGGCATACGCCAAAAGAATCCGAACCTTTTTCCGGCGGGAGAAGGGCTCGGATTCTTGTTTTCTTCGCGTTTGTTACGCGCCTGCGCGGCGCCTCTTGCGATACTCTTTGTTCAGATACAGCTTCTTGTCCGCGCGTTCGATGCACAGGTCCAGGGAATCGCTTTCTCCCATCAGCTTATCATACCCCGCGCTGATGGAAAGGCCATGCTTGTCCACTTCCTCCTGGAGATGCGCGATCAGCTGCTCGATTTCCTGGGCCGCTCCATCTTCCGCCCCGCGGCTTTGGCCGTTCTCTGCGCCCATATGCGCGATCAAAATGAACTCATCCCCGCCGTACCGGGCGAGGAAGGAGGGCAGATTGCGGCTGTTGACCACCTTTTTCAGCGTTTCGGCGATCGTCACCAGCGCCTTATCCCCCTCCGCGTGCCCGCGTGTGTCGTTGATCCCCTTAAAGTTATCCACGTCCATCATGACAACATAGGTCTGCCGCCCTTCCTGAAACAGGATGGACTTTTGGGAGGCGTACCGCGTCAGCTGGCCGCGGTTGTTGAGGCCGGTCAGCGGATCCAGAGAAACCTGGCCCATGATGGATTGAATGTAAAACACCAGCATCAGGATGAGGCACGTAAAGCAGTAGATGGGAATGTGCGGGAAAAACAGCGTCTCCACCAGCCTGCCGACGCTTACCAGCAGGGGGAAGAAGCCGATAAACAGGTGCTTGCGCTTGACGGTCAGGCTTTCCTCCTGCCTGGCCTTCCGGATGGTGTAAAAGAGCACGGCGGCGACATAAATATCGGGAACCACGGTGAGATAAACGGCAAAGCCGGGCTGCGTATTCTGCGTGTCGTCGATCAGCGTTTGCGGCGCGGCAAGGTATTGGATCACCAGCGCAAGGGTGGAAACCAAAAAAGGAAACAGGACCGCGAAACGGTTGATCGGCCGGTTTCTGTGCGGAACCTCCTCGTACGACAGCACATATTCGAGCCAGTAATAGATGGTAGCGCCCATGAAGAGATAAATCAGGAAGGTGTTTACGACCACGTTGAACCGGTTTTTCGGGATGATCTCCTCCATGATGGCAGCCCAAAAACAATCGGTAAAAAAGTAGAGCATAAAGGCAACCAGCACATGATCGAACTTGATCTGCCTTTCCTGCCTGTCGATGTTGAAATGATTGTGGAACAGAAGGATGCCGAAGACCAGAATGCAGATAACGTTCCCCTCGATATAATACACGGCGAAATCGTTCAATGCAAAGACTCCCTTGCCAGCAGCTGCGGCTGAACAGTTGCATTTTCTTATATTTTCCACAAAACGAAATCCCGAACAACAGGAAAATGCGCTCTGCCGTGTTCGCGGTGGAATCAGAACGCATCAAAGCTCCACAGGGCCCGCTTTCTTTCCAGCATTTCATCCGCGCGCTGGATATAGTGGCCGATCTCGCTCACGTTGGGGGCGCGCTCAATGCGGCCGATTAAGGGGTTCACGCGCTTGCTGATCGCGCCCGCGCCGACGGCGAGCACGTTCCCCGTTTCCTCCATCATGTCCACGTTGTAGAGGCAGGCGCGGCCGGGCAGGGCGTAGCCCACGTTTTCCAGGTTGCCCGCCATATGCTTTTGCCGGTAGAGATAGTAGGGCCGCATGCCGCGCGCTTGGGCTTCCCTGCGCCCCTCGTCCACCATCCGGCTCACCATCGTGCCGTCCGGCAGCTCCGCCTCCCAAAGATGCAAAAGGCTGCTGCGCTTGATGGACAGTGTGTGCACCGTCAGGCTTTCCGGGGCCAGCGCCCGGCTCCAGGCGAGGGTCTTAAGGAACATCTCCAGGTTTTCCCCCGGCAGCCCAGCGATCAGATCCATGTTGATATGAGAAAAGCCCATCTTCCGCGCCAGGGCGTAGGCTTCCTCGGTCTGGGCGACGGTATGCTTCCTGCCGATCAGGGCAAGGGTTTCGTCGTGCGCGGTCTGTGGATTGATGGAAATGCGCCCCGCGCCGTGATCGCGGATCACGCGGAGCTTGTCCGCGTCGATGGTATCCGGCCTGCCCGCCTCCACCGTCACTTCGGCCGCCCTGTCGAGGAAAGGCCGCGCCGCGGTAAGCACCCGGCCCAGCATGGCCGCGGTAAGCGACGTGGGCGTGCCGCCGCCCATATAAAACGCCCGGGGCCGCAGGCCCTTTTCCGCGATCAAATGCATCACGCCCGCCATTTCCGTTTCCAGCGCGTCCACGTAGGGCGGCAATTGCTTTCCCCTGCCCACTTCCCCGCTCAAAAACGAGCAGTACGCGCACCGGGACACGCAAAAGGGGATGCCCACGTACAGGTCCACGTCCCGGCGGCCGGGAGGGGGCAGGCTGCTTTGCACTTCCACGATTTCGGAAAGCAGACGCGCCTTATCCGCCCGCACGTCGAATATTTCGCCGACTTCCTTCTCCGCTTCGGCGAGCGAAAGCCCGCGCGACATCGCTTCATACACCAGCCTGGTCGGCCGGATGCCGGTCAGCGAGCCCCAGGGCGGGTTTTCGCCCGTCACCTGCTTCATGACGCCGTAGAGGGCCTGCTTGATCTGCCGCTTATGATAGCGCTTTTCCAAAAGCGGATCGTCCGATACGGGGCGGACATTTTCCATCGCGCCCGCGTACCCCCCCGTCATTTCCATCCGGCAGGCGCGCAGGCCGTTTTGCGCGCTTTCCGTGTGGCGGACGGTCACGCCGCCGCCTGTCTCGTTCACCAGGAAAGCCGCGTTCCCCCAGAAAATGCGCACAACGTCCGCCAGGTCGTTGGCGAACTGCGGCGTCGGGGTCATCAAAGAAACCGTGGTCATTGATAATACTTCCTCTCCGCGTCCAGGGTGGAGGGATCGCCGTGCCCGGGCAGAATCATCCAGTTCTTTTCCAGCTTCAGCAGCCGCCGTACGGAGCGGACCAGATCCTCCATGCTGCCTCCGGGCAGGTCGGTGCGGCCGTAGCCGCGGCAGAACAGGGTATCGCCGGTAAAGAGGGCGTCCCCGATCTGGTAAGCGACGCTGCCCAGGGTATGGCCCGGCACATGCATCACCGTGATATCCAGATCGGCCAAACGAAGCTTCTGCCCTTCCTGCACATAATCCGTCGCCGCGGGCCGGGGCGATTCATCGCCGAAGGCGCTGCCCGCGCTCCACACCGCGTCCATCAGCATCACGTCGTCCGCGGGATGGATGTAGATCGGCGTATCCGAAAACGCGTCCAGCCCGCCGGTATGGTCAAAATGCCCGTGGGTCAAAAGCACGGCGGCGGGCTGTTTGTCCCCCAGCGCTTCCCGGATCTTTTTTCCTTCATCGCCGGGGTCGATCACCAAGGCGCGGCTGTTTCCTTCGTTATAGACGATATAGCAATTGGTCTGCACCGGGCCGACGGTCAGGATATCGATCTTCATACAAGCACCTCATACGAATTGAGAAGGGATTGCCGGGGGAAAGCTCTCTTTGAAGCTCAAAGAGCGGTTTCCCCCAGGCCCCCTTCCGAGAAAAGCGAATGGGAATAAATCCCTTTTCTGGTTACATTTCTCAATCAAATAATATCAAAAGGCTTTTCTGCTGTCCAGCAGGATGGTCACCGGGCCGTCGTTGATGAGGTGCACCATCATATGCGTGCGGAACACGCCGTTTTCCACGGGCACGTCCATTTTCCGCATTTCGGCGCAGCAAAGCTCATACAGCGCGTTGGCCCTTTCCGGCGCTTCGGCCTGGGTGAAGCCCGGGCGGTTCTGGCCCCGCGCGTCGCCAAGCAGGGTAAACTGGCTTATTGCCAATACGCCCCCGCCCACGCTCTGCACGGACAGGTTCATCTTCTCGTTTTCATCCTCAAAGATCCTCAGCTTCACGATCTTGCCCGCCAGATATTGGGCGTCCTTTTCCGTATCGCCCGCCTCCACGCCGATCAGGGCGCACAGGCCCCTGCCGATCCGGCCCGTCTCTTTGCCGTCCACCGTCACATACGCTTCGGACACCCGCTGGATCACCGCGCGCATAACAGCGCCTCCTTTGTATACGTTATTTCATTCGTTCCATGACCATTCGTTCCATGACCGCCTCCGCCACGCGGATGCCGTCCACGGCGGCGCTCATGATGCCGCCGGCGTAGCCCGCGCCCTCGGCGCAGGGATAGAGGCCGCCGACGCTGCTTTCCAGGCGGCTGTCCCTTAGTTGGCGCACGGGGCAGGAGGAGCGGCTTTCCACCGCGGTGAGCACCGCGTCCGGCAGCGCGAAGCCTTTGAGCTGCCGGTCAAA
>JAFXZO010000070.1 GCA_017541205.1 Clostridia bacterium
CAGTCGTTCACTCGGCCTGCTCTTCGGTCTCAGGCTCTTCCGCGGGGGCGTTCTGCTCGCCCTGGCGGCTCTCGATGATGGCGTCGGCCATGGTGCTGGTGATCAGCTTGACGGCGCGGATGGCGTCGTCGTTGCCGGGGATCACGTAGTCCACTTCGTCGGGATCGCAGTTGGTGTCCACGATGGCGACGATCGGAATGCCCAGGGTGCGGGCTTCGGCGATGGCGATGTGTTCCTTGCGGGGGTCCACAACGAACAGGGCGCCGGGCAGCTTCTTCATTTCGCGGATACCGCCCAGGTTGGCTTCCAGCTTTTCGCGTTCATGCTGCAGCTTGATAACTTCTTTCTTGGGCAGCACTTCAAACTGGCCGCTCTGCTCCATCTTGTCGATGGCGTTGAGGCGATCCACGCGGGTGCGGATGGTGCGGAAGTTGGTCAGCATGCCGCCCAGCCAGCGGTTGTTCACATAGAACATGCCGCAGCGCTTGGCTTCGGATTCGATGCTTTCCTGCGCCTGCTTCTTGGTGCCCACGAACAGCACGGTCTTGCCTTCCATGGCCAGGTTGCGGATGAACATGTACGCTTCGTCGATCTTGCGCACGGTCTTCTGCAGGTCGATGATGTAGATGCCGTTGCGTTCGGTGAAGATGTAGGGGGCCATTTTGGGGTTCCACCGGCGGGTCTGATGGCCGAAGTGTACGCCGGCTTCCAGCAGGTGCTTCATAGAGATGACTGCCATTTGGGGTTCCTCCTCAGTTTTTGTTGTATCCTCTGCGGGTTTCATCTTCGCTTGCCACCGCTTTCGCGGCACAGGCAAACAAATCCGCCCGCATGCGTGATCCAGCAGATTATAACACAGCCCGCTTCCCCGCGCAAGCCCTTTTTTTCATTTTTTCGCGCTCTGCGTGCTCCTGGCGTCAGAAAGGCGGGAATGCGCTTTTTCTTTTCGCTTCTTCGGCAGGAAAACAGGGCGATGCGTCGTATTATAGAAAGATGCGTGTTTTTGCACGCGCACTGGGGCAAGGAGGATATTCCGATGCTGACGGAGGAAATGCTGCGGGAAATGGCGGGCGAGGAAGCGTTCGCGGGCGGCCGCGTCCTTTTCCATCGGGCGCTGGTTCGGGAGGCGCACCGCAACAAAGATGAAATCGTTTATGTGGTGTCCGGCGAGGGCAAACAATCCGTCTCCGTCTCCGCCGGCTCCGTTCGCTGCACCTGCGGAAACGCCTTATGCGCGCACGCGGTCGCCGCGGCGCTCACAGCCCTGGAAAGCGGCGCGATGGCGGAAATGGAAAAGCGCCGCGCCCAGCAGGCGGTGCCCGCCCTGTTTGAAGCCGTGTCCGGCGCGCTTCCCGAAATGGACGGGGTGCGCCTGGCTCCTTCCCTGTTTTTGACGCGGGACGGGCTTCGCGTCGGCCTCAGGATCGGGGAAGACAGGCTGTATGTGGTGCGCCATATTCCGCATTTTCTGGAATGCCGTGAAAAAGGCGAGCCGCTTTCCTTCGGCAAGGGCTTTGAATACCGTCCGCAGTGGATGCGCTTTGATGAAAGCCAAAATAAGCTCCTGGAGATCCTGGCCGAATACTGCGAAATGCCCGCGTTCCGCAGCCTGTCCGGGGCCGACGCCCGATTGCTGCTTTTGCCGCCGCGCGCCGCGGCACGCGTGCTCTACGCCCTCATGGACCTTCCCTTTACCTTGCAGTATAACGGCGTCCAATACGCCCTCAAGGGCGTCAAGAGCCAGCTCCTTCCGCTCAATTTCCTTCTGTCCGGCACGCCGCAGAAGCTGAAAATGACCGTTGAGCTGCCCGAAACCCTGGTGCCGCTCACGAAGGATTACCGCTTTGTGCTGGCGGGAGGCGAATGCCTCCTGATCCCCCGGGAGCAGCGGGAATTATTGTCCGCCCTGCGCCGATACGCTTCGGGCCGGGAAGCGTCCTTCCTCTTTTCCGCCCTGGATACCCCGCGCGTCATGAGCGAATTAATGCCGTTCCTTCTGCGCATTTCCGCCGTCAGCATCGACCCGATGCTTGAAAGCAAATTCCTGCGCCTCCCGCTCACCGCCCGGGTCTATCTGGATAAAGCGGGCCGGGATGTGACGGCCAAGGTCTCCTTCCGTTACGGCCAGGTGGAACTGGATCCTTTCTCGCCGGAGGAAACGCCGCGCGACGCCCTGCTGCTTCGGGACGCCGCCGGAGAGCGCGCGGTCCTGGACGAATTGGCGCAGGACGGCTTTCACGTCTATAAGGGCAGCGTGTACCTGAGCGGCAACGATCGCATTTATGATTTTGTCACCGAAGGCGCCGGCCGCCTCTCCCGCGCCGCCGAAGTCTTTTTCAGCCATGATTTCCGCCGCCTCACGCCCCGCAGGCCCCTCCTTCGCGGCGCGCTGCAAATGAAAAACGGCGCGCTGCAGCTGGAATTGATGGACGGCGAAACGCCGCTGGAGGAATTGGCGCCGCTGCTGGAAGCCATTCGCAGGCGGCAGCGCTATTTCCGGTTCAGGGAGGGCACGTATCTGGATCTGAGCGGCCTGGCTGAATGGCGGTCGTTGGCCGAGGCCGTGTGCGAAAACGTGGAAAGCACGGGCAGGGAAAGCCTGAACGCGTGCTGGAGCGCGTATCTTGCCGCCCTGATCCGGGAAAACGGCCTGGATGTGCGTCTGGACGACGGCGCGTCCCGGGCCGCGTCCCTGTCCTTTGAAGCGCCGAGCGCGCCCGTATCCTGCCTGCGCCCGTACCAGGAACGCGGGTACAAATGGCTCATGGCCCTGCACGCCCTCGGCATGGGCGGGATCCTTGCGGATGACATGGGCCTTGGCAAAACGGTGCAGATGCTTTCCGCCATTCTTTCCGCCGTACAAACCGAAAAAGAAAAAAAGCCTTCCATTATTGTGTCCCCGACTTCGCTCACCTACAATTGGCTCAGCGAGTGCGCCAAATTCACCCCGTCCCTTTCCGTCCTTTTGATCACCGGCGGCCAGGCGGCCCGCGCCGAGCAGATCGAAACGCTCAAGGGAGACAGCGCGCCGGACATTGTCATCACCAGCTATCCCCTGATCCGGCGCGATATCGCGCTGATGCGCGACATTCCCTTCCGTTTCGCCGTATTGGACGAAGCCCAGCAGATCAAGAACGTGCAAAGCGTCGGCGCGCACGCCGTCAAGCTGTTGACCGCCGAAACCCGCGTGGCCCTGACCGGCACGCCCATGGAAAACCACGCCGGCGAATTGTGGAGCCTGTTTGATTTCGTGCTGCCCGGCTATCTGCCAAGGTACGGCGATTTCCTGCGCCGCTGGGGCGAAGGCCAAAACGCCGACGATCTGCGCCGCCGCATCCGCCCCTTCCTGATGCGCAGGGTCAAGGAGGACGTGCTGGAGGAGCTGCCCGAAAAAATGGAGTCCATCGTCATGGCCGATCTGCCCCAGGAGCAGCGCCGGGTATACGACGCGGTGCTCCTGCAAAAGCGCGAGCGGGTCAATCAATTGCTCCGGGAGCGCGGTATGGCCAAAGGCCGCGCGGAGGTGCTCTCCGCCATCACGGAGCTGCGCCAGATCTGCTGCCATCCCGCCCTGTGCCTTCCCGATTACACGGGGCTTTCCGGCAAGCTCGAGCTGCTGATGGATCTGCTGCCCGGCGCCCTTGCCGGCGGGCGGCGCGCCCTGGTTTTTTCCCAGTTTACCTCCATGCTGCATCTGATCGAAAAGCGCCTCGTCCAGGCGGGCATCCCCTATCTGTATCTGGACGGCGAAACCCCCGCCGCCCAGCGCCTGGAGCTGACGCGGCGCTTCAACGGCGGCGAAACCAGCGTTTTCCTCATTTCCCTCAAGGCGGGCGGAACGGGCCTCAACCTCACCGGGGCCGATCTTGTCATTCATTACGATCCCTGGTGGAACCCCACCGCCGAAGAGCAGGCGACGGGCCGCGCGCACCGCATCGGCCAGACGAAAAAGGTGGAGGTGCTGCGCCTGGTCGTGCACCACTCCATCGAGGAGCAGGTCCTTCGCATGAGCGCCCGCAAACGCCGCCTCTTTGACCAATTGATCACCCCGGGCGAGGAAATGCCCACCCGCCTGACCGAAAAGGACATTCTTTCTCTGTTTGACGCGGACGGGAAATGATAGTATAATGGACGGGCGATCCCGCCCTGTATCCCCTGCCAAAGCCTGTAAAGCACTTGAAAGGTGAACGTGAATGCAGACTGCCAAACCAATGACCGCCAAACGGCGTTTTCTCATCCTGGCTGCCCTGGCGCTTTTATTCGTGCTGATCGTGCTGGCTGTCCGGGGCGTATTTGGGGGCAGCAACCGTTCCGTCTCCGCGGTGAAGCTGCGCTGCATATCCACCCAGGATGTGACCCCGTTCCGCGATGAGATCCTCTATTACGACGGCCTGACCCTCTATTGCCTGCGCGCCAACGGAAGCGAGCATTGGAGCTATCCCTTGGGCTCCAACGCGTTTTTCACCTGCTCCGATTCCGTGGTCGCCGCCTGGACGGGCACCCAATTGCACATCATCGACCGCGACGGCAATTCCACCTATAACGAAAACCTCTCCGACGCCATCCAGTTTGCCCGGGTCGGCACGAAATACGTGGCCACCGTGCTGGGCAGCGATATCAGCCCTTCCCTCGTCATCAAGGATATGCAGGGCACCACGGTGGACCAGGAAACGAACGCCTACCAGGATATGATCCTGCTGGACCTCGGCTTTTTCAGCGACGGCGAATACCTGTGGACCACGTCGCTGGACGTATACGGCTCCGTCCCGGATACCACGCTCAATACCTACCGCGTCAACGTTTCTTCCTCCGGCGGCATTTCCCTGGGCGATAACCTGGTCTATTCCGTCATCTACGCCGGTTCGCAGCTGAACGTCATCAGCACCCAGCAGCTTCGCCAATATGATTACCGCGGCACCATCAACAGCAGCGGCACCGTCCTGATCTACGGCTGGCAATTGATCGATTCCCAGGTGGCCGGCAATAACGCCATGCTGATGTTTACCCCCTCCCGGTCCGCCGCCGGCTCCGGCAGCATCAGCCAGCTGCGCCTTTTGTGGGGCAAAAACGACAGCCGCTATTCCCTGCCCTCCGCGTGCGTCGGGGCCGGGCTGCATAACCGCAAGATCTACGCGTTTTCAAGCGATGTGGTCTACCGGGGCGAATTGAACGGCCGCCGGTTCACCGCCATCAGCGTTTCGGACCAGCTGAACCGCCAGCCCATCACCGAATACCTGGGCATGCTCAAAAGCGGGATCGCGCTGGTTGCCTGCGAAAGCGACGTATACGCTTTGACCCTGCCATGAAAAAAGAAATCGGCCTTTATGTGCATATCCCCTTCTGCGCCCGCAAATGCGCGTACTGCGATTTTGCGTCCTTCGCGGGCAGGGAAGGGGACATGGCCCCTTATGTGGAACGCCTGATCCGGGAAGCGAAGCAAAAGTCCTCCCCGGATCTTCTCATTTCAACGGCGTATATCGGCGGCGGAACGCCCTCGCTCCTGCCGCCCGGCCTGATGGATGCGCTGCTTTGCGCGCTGGAATCCTGTTTTTGTTTCAAGGAAAACGCGGAATTCACCTGCGAATGCAACCCGGGCACGGTGACGGCGGCTTTTTTGGAGGCGCTGTGCCGCCACCGGGTGAACCGCCTGTCCTTCGGCGCGCAGGCGTTTGAGGATCGGCTGCTTTCCCTGCTCGGCCGCGTGCACCGCTGGCCGGAGGTCGAAAAAAGCGTCGCGCTCGCGCGCGCCTTCGGCATTCGGAACGTCAGCCTCGATCTGATGCTCGGCCTGCCCACGCAAACGCTTCCCGACGTGCATGAAACGCTCCATGCCGCGCTGGCCCTCGCCCCGTACCATCTTTCCTGCTACGGCCTGATCGTGGAGGAGGGCACGGAAATGAAGCGCAGGGTGGACAGCGGGGCGTGGGCGCTGCCCGATGAGGATACGGAGCGCGAAATGTATGAATGCTGCCGCGAAACGCTTTCCCAGCACGGCTTCGAGCAATACGAGATCAGCAATTTCGCCTTGCCCGGCTTTGCCTGCCGCCACAATGTGGATTGCTGGGAAAGAAAGGAATATGTGGGCCTTGGCAGCGCGGCCTGCGGTTTTCTGGAGGGCGTCCGGTATCAGAATCCGCCGGGGCTTGACGATTACCTGGCCGGCAAGCCCGCTTCGCAAACCGTATTGACCCCGGAGGACGCCCGCTTTGAAAGCGTGATGCTGGGCCTTCGGATGATGAAAGGCGTATCCGACGCCGCTTTCCGGCAAATGCACGGCCTGTCCATCGAGGACGCTTTCGGCGAAAAGCTCAAAAAGCCCCTCAGGCAGGGCCTGGTGGAATGGCGGGACGGCTCCCTCCGCCTCACCCGCCGCGGCATGGACGTGCAGAACGCCGTCCTGGTCGAGCTGCTGTGAGTATAGCGAACGCCCTACCCGGGACGACAGCCGGACGGGGCGTTCTTTTTTCTTGTACTATTCTCATATCAAAATAGCAAATATGAAGAAGTAAAGCAACAATGTCATTCTGAGCATCACGGAGCGATAGCGGAGTGATAAGCGAAGAATCTCCCCCTCACTTTTATCATTCAAGTTTTCAAAGAAGAAACAGCATCATTCTTCATCCCATCGGATCGTCATTTCCAGATGCTCCTGGGTTTTTTTGTCGGTTACGGCGGTGGCCTCGCCGACGCGGATCAGGGTATCGTCCGCCGCGGCCTTGGATTTGGAATAGCCGTGCAGCGTATCCAGGGAATAGCCCGCGTCCGCCGCGCTCTTTTCGGCCAGCTTCGCCTGATCCACCCGGTAGAGCGCCAATTCGTATGTCATGTGCGGATCGCCCACCCTGGAGCGCGCGCTCTGGATAACGGTCACCATTTCTTCCTCCGGGTAGCGGTCCTGCTCCCGGGCGGCCCAGGCGTTCATTTCGCGGTTCCGGTTCAGCCTTTCCTGCGCCGAATAGCCCGCGCTGAAGGATTTGGTGTTGTAATCGTTGACCGCGTATCCCGCGACGGCGCCGATGCCGATCAAAAGCAGCGCCACCAGGGCGATCACCTGCTTCCTGGCGAACCTGAGCTTATCCGCCGAGGAATGCACATACCCGAGCTTTTGCATCGGCGGGACGACCACCCGCAGAAACAGCGTCAGCAGGATGGATTCGATCGGGAACATCGCCAGGTTTTTCACGATCCTGATCCAGTCAAACAGCGGATAGTTTTTGCCCATCACCATCTGATAATACAAGGCCATGATCGGCGTGTTGAGCACGATGTTCACGAAAAAGCAGATGCAGAACCGGGACAGCGTCACCCGGAGGGTGGAAACCTCCGCCCGGTACAAAAACAGCGCGAAGATCACCGAGCCGGCGATTTCCGTAAAAATGAACGGGAAAAAATACACCCCGTTGGGATACAGCAGATAGCCCAGCGTGTCCGTGATCGCCGCGGCGGGGATGGCCACCACCGGGCCGTACACCATCGCCCCGAAGGCGTTGATGAAAAACGCCGTGTTGATCCGCAGGTCCGCCGCGATCGGAATGCCCACGGGTTTGAGCGCCACCCGGAGCGCGATCATCAGCGCCGCGAACAGAAGCACCTTAAGATCCTTGAATTCCGCCGCCGCCTGCACCCAGTAGCCCCTGGAAAACGGCGTTCTGTACAGCGTGCGGTTGGTCCCTGCGCTTTTTTTCTCCGTCATCGGCATTCCTCCCTTCGTTCGCCCTATTGTAGCAACAAACGCCGCAAAAAGCAAGCTTTCCAAAATCAGGAATTTTAGCCGAAAATCATCTTATCCCTTCCCGCGCAGGCCGCAGCCCGGGTTTGTCCGCATTGAATTTGCGCACAATCGCCCCGAAGTTCTTTACAAACAGCCTATTTCTGATTATAATGTAACAATCCGCAATGATGAAGGAGGCTGTATCCTATGCCTGTCAAGCCGTACATGCCCGCAGAAATCGAACCCAAGTGGCAGAAGTATTGGGACGATCACCAGGCCTTCGCCGCGTCTGAGGACCACGCAAAGCCCAAGTTTTATTCGCTGATCGAATTCCCCTATCCCTCGGGGCACGGCCTGCACGTGGGCCATCCCCGCTCCAACACGGCCATGGATATCATTTCCCGCATGCGCCGCATGCAGGGGTATAACGTGCTGTTCCCCATCGGCTGGGACGCTTTCGGCCTGCCCACGGAGAATTACGCCATCAAGAACAACATTCATCCCGCCATCGTGACCAAGGAAAACATCGACCATTTCCGCCAGCAGCTCAAAAAGCTCGGTTTTTCCTTCGATTACAGCCGCGAGGTGGATACCACCGATCCGAATTATTACAAATGGACGCAGTGGATTTTCCTGAAGCTGTTTGAGTACGGCATGGTGTTCCGGGATAAGACCCTGGTCAACTACTGTCCCTCCTGCAAGGTTGTCCTCTCCAACGAAGACAGCCAGGGCGGCAAGTGCGACATCTGCCACGGCGACGTGATCCAATTGCCCAAGGACGTTTGGTATCTGCGCATCACCAAATACGCCGATAAGCTCCTGGAGGGCCTGGAAACCGTCGATTATCCCGAAAACATCAAGATGCAGCAGGTCAACTGGATCGGCAAATCCACCGGCGCGTTCGTGCGTTTCCCGCTGTTCAAAACAGAAGAAAGCGTCGAAATCTATACCACCCGCCCGGATACCCTCTTCGGCGTCACCTTCATGGTCATGGCCCCCGAACATCCGCTGATCGACAAATACGCCTCCCAGATCACCAACATGGCGGATATCGAAGCATACCGCGACGTGTGCGCCAAGAAAACGGAGTTTGAGCGCACGCAGCTCACCAAGGAAAAGACCGGCCTCAAGATCGAGGGCCTTTCCGCCGTGAACCCGCTGACCGGCAAGGTCGTGCCCATCTTTATTTCCGACTATGTCATGATGGGCTACGGCACCGGCGCGATCATGGCCGTTCCCGCGCACGATCAGCGCGACTGGGAATTCGCCCATAAGTTCGGCATCGATATCGTGCAGGTCATCAAGGGCGGCGATATCGAAAAGGAAGCCTATACCGGCGACGGCGAAATGATCAATTCCGATTTTCTCAACGGTTACACCAACAAGAAGGACTCCATCGCCCGCGTGCTGGAGGAGATCGAAAAGAAGGGCATCGGCAAAGCCGGCGTCCAGTATAAAATGAAGGATTGGGCCTTTAACCGCCAGCGCTATTGGGGCGAGCCCATCCCGCTCGTTCACTGCCCCAAGTGCGGCGTGGTCCCCGTTCCGTATGAGGAATTGCCCCTGCGCCTGCCGGATATCGACGATTTCCAGCCCGGCACCGACGGCAAATCTCCCCTCGCCCGCATCGAAAGCTTCGTCAACTGCGCCTGCCCCAAGTGCGGCGGCCCTGCCCAGCGCGAAACCGATACCATGCCCCAGTGGGCCGGCTCCAGCTGGTATTTCCTGCGCTATTGCGATCCGCATAACGATACCGCCTTCGCCAGCCAGGAAGAGCTCAAATACTGGCTGCCCGTGGATTGGTACAACGGCGGCATGGAGCACGTCACCCGCCATCTGCTCTATTCCAGGTTCTGGCATCGCTTCCTCTATGACATCGGCGAGGTGCCCACGCCCGAACCCTACGCCAAGCGCACCGCGCAGGGCATGATCCTGGGCTCCGACGGCGAAAAGATGAGCAAGAGCCGCGGCAACGTCGTCAATCCCGACGAGATCGTGGCCGAAATCGGCGCGGACGCCTTCCGCATGTACGAAATGTTCATGGGCGCGTTCGATCAGGCCATTCCGTGGAGCACCAACGGCGCGCGCGGCTGCCGCAAATTCCTGGACCGCGTGTGGCGCCTGCAGGATATTCTGGCCGACGGCGGCGATTATTCCGATGATCTTCGGGTCTCCATGAACCAGACCGTCAAAAAGGTCACCGACGATTTTGAAAAAATGAAGTTCAACACCGCCATCGCCCAGATGATGACGCTGGTGAACGAAATGGTGCAGAAAAACAGCGTCACCAAGGGCGAATACAGGACCCTGCTGCTCCTGCTCTCCCCCGTCGCTCCCCATATCTGCGAGGAAATCTGGGAAAGCCAGGGCTTCGGCGCGCCGGTTTACACCCAGCCGTGGCCCGCGTTCGATGAAAAATTCCTCGTGCGCGACGAAGTGGAGATCGCCGTACAGCTCAACGGCAAGGTCAAGGGCAAGCTCATGGTGCCCGTCACCCTCACCCGGGAAGAAGCCCAGGAGAAATTGCCCAAGCTCGAAGAAGTGCAAAAGCTCATCGCCGGCAAGCAGATCGTCAAGTGCATCTATGTGCCCGGCCGCCTGCTGAACCTGGTCGTCAAATAATCAAACGCCGAAAGACGGAAGACGGGGCTTTCCCGGCCGCTCGCTTCCTCTTTCGGCTTTTTCTCGCATCGGTCCTTTTCCCTGCCGGGCTTTTTCCGCGTTCCTTTATGCCAAATTCTTCTGTTTTCTGGCAAATTCCGCTTGAATTCCCAACACAAAAAAATAAAATGAAAAATTCAAAAATTTTCTTTTTGGGATAGCAGGAAAAAGGAAAGATGCGGCGAATGGAATTATAATCGCTCGTACTTTGGGGTGGTATGCTTATGCCGTACACCATCGCGCGTTACGCCGGCTATTGCGCCGGGGTGCGCAGGGCTATGGAGATCGCCTTCAACGCGGCGCGGGAAGCCCGGGAAAAAGGCATCCCCTGCTATTCCCTGGGGGATATGATCCATAACCCCGAAGCGGTGAACGCCCTGAAGAAAGAAGGGGTCATCCCCGTCAAACGAGTGGAGGATGCCAAAGGCGGCATGATCCTGCTTCGCAGCCATGGCGTCAGCCCCGAGGTGGAAATCGCCTGCAAAAATCAGGGGCTGATCGTTCGGGACTGTACGTGCGCTTCTGTGCGCGGCCTGCACGAAATCGTCCGGGAAAGCGGGAAAAACGGCGTGCCTGTGATCCTGGTCGGGGAAAAGGATCACCCGGAGGTTCAGGGCACGGCGGCCTGGTGCCCGGGGGAATGCTATATCGTCCGCACCGAGGAGGATATCCTCTCTTTGCCCCCGCTGTCCGAGGCGCTCGCCGTATCCCAGACCACGTTTTCGCCCGGCGATTGGGAAAGGATCCTTCAAAAGCTCCAGGAAAGGATCCCCTCTCTCACGGTCAAGTGTACGATCTGCCCCGCCACCCAAAAGCGCCAGGCAGAGGCGCGCGCCCTCGCCGCCCGTTGCGACGCGATGATCGTCGTGGGCGGAAGGATGAGCGCCAACAGCCGCAAGCTCTACGAAGTCTGCAAAGCGATCTGCCCAAAAACCATTATGGTGGAACGTGCGGAAGAGATTCCCCCGCACTTTGCAAATATCCACAAAAATCACATAGGAATAGCCGCCGGCGCATCCACACCGGATTGGTCATTTAAGGAGGTTGTCACACGCATGAACGACATGGAACGCATCGACCAGGAAACCCAGGAACCCGTCGCCAATGTTGAGCAGGAAGTCCAGGAGAGCCAGGAAGCCCAGGCCCTCACCATGGAAGACATTGAAAAGACCGTGGTTCGCATCCGCACGGGCCAGACTGTCACCGGCACCGTGGTACAGATCACCGACGACGAAGTGTGCGTCAACATCGGCTATAAGTCCGACGGGTTGATCAAGCGCTCCGAAATGGTGGAAAAGGACGTGAAGCTCGGCGACGAGATCGAGGTTGAGGTCGTCAAGGTCAATGACGGCGAAGGCAACGTCCTGCTTTCTCAGCGCAATATCGTCAACCGCAAGGCTTGGGAAGCGCTGATGGAAAAGTTTGAAAAAGGCGAATACATCGACGCCGTCGGCAAGGAAGCCGTCAAGGGCGGCCTGCTCGCCAGCGTCGAGGGCGGCGTGCGCGCTTTCGTGCCCGCTTCTCAGCTCGCCCAGCGTTACGTCGAAAAGATCGGCCAGTTTGTCGGCCAGCCCATGAAGCTCAAGATCATCGACGTCGATAAGCAGAAGAAGCGCATCGTGGCCAGCCGCAAGCAGGTCATCGAAGAAGAATCCGCCGCGAAGAAAGCCGCCGCTTGGGAACGCCTGGAAGAAGGCGCCGTGGTGACCGGTATCGTTCGCCGCTTTGCCGATTTCGGCGCGTTTGTCGATCTGGGCGGCGTGGACGGCCTCATCCACATCACCGACCTGGCCTGGAGCCGCGTCGGCCATCCCAGCGAAGTGCTGCAGATCAACCAGGAAGTTCAGGTCAAGATCCTCAGCCTGGACCGCGAACGCGAACGCATCCAGCTGGGCTATAAGCAGCTGCAGCCCAAGCCCTGGGACAACATCGAAGAAAAGTACCCCGTCGGCGCGATCCTGGAACGCAACGTGGTGCGCATCCGTCCCTTCGGCGCTTTCATCGAGCTGGAGCCCGGCGTGGACGGCCTGGTGCACATTTCCCAGTGCGCGCTCACCCGCATTGCCAAGGTGGAAGACGTGCTGCAGGTTGGCCAGCCCGTGCGGGTGAAGGTGCTGGCTGTCGATCCCGAAGCCAAGCGCATCAGCCTGAGCATCCGGGAAGCCCTGGCAGACGAAGCCTTCGTTGAAAACGAGAGCATGGAAATCCCCGGTGAAACGGAAGAAGCCGCTCCCGCCGAGGAAGCCGCCCCCGCTGAGGAACCCGTTGCCGAAGCCCCCGCGGACGCCGAATAATTCCCCGTCCCTGCCCTGCCGCGCCCGTTTTTCTACCGGCGCGGCAGTTTTTTCATTCCTTCCATCCAAGCTGACAGGAGAAAAACCGTCATGAACAAACGCCTGCTTCTTTCTCTGCTCGTTCTTTCGCTGTGCCTTTTGTGCTGCGCCTGCGCCTTGGCCCAGGAGGCGGAAGACCTGACCGCTCATTGCAAATTCACCGTATCCACCAAGGCTTTTAAGCTGCCCCGCATCCAGGATCGGGATTGGGGCACCACCTACATCAGCGATAAGCAGCGCAATCCTTCGGTGGAAATCACCGCGCCCAAGTCCTCCCCCATTTACGGCGTTTACATCTGCTTTGGCGATAAGCTCACCCCTTGGGAAATCCAGGGGAAGCGCGGCGGAAAATGGACGACCCTCTACGAAAGCGAGGGCGTATTCGCCCATGAGTACGCGCCGCTTCCCGATGGTGAAAAGACGATCCGCGTCCGCGCCAAATCGGAAAAACAGATCGTATTCACGATCAGCGAAATCTTCCTCTTTGGCGAGGGGGAAGTGCCCTCCTATGTGCAGCAATGGGAGCCGACGCCCGAAAAGGCCGATTTAATGGTGCTTGCCGGGCATCCGGACGATGAGATCCTGTTCTTCGGCGGCACGATCCCCTATTACGCGGGCGAAAAGAAGCTCCAGGTCGTGGTCGCGTACCTCACCTGCGGCACCTATTCCGACGGCACCCAGGTCCGCAGGAGCGAGCTGCTCAACGGCCTGTGGGAAATGGGCGTACGCACCTACCCCGTCATCGGCGATTTCTGGGATAAGTATTCCAAAAAGCTGGAAACCGCCTATGACGCCTGGGGCAAAACCAACGTCTATAAGTGGATCACGGAAATCATCCGCCGCTATCAGCCCGAAGTGGTCGTCACCCACGATGTAAACGGCGAATACGGCCACGGGGCGCACCGCGTGTGTGCCGACAGCATGCTCAACTGCATTCCCGGCGCTGCGGACGCGGGCCGTTATCCCGATTCCGCCGCCCAATGGGGCGTCTGGCAGGTCAAAAAGCTGTACCTGCATCTCTATAAAGAAAACGCCATCGAAATGGATTGGGATCAGCCGCTTTCCGCCTTTGGGGGCAAAACCGGCTTTGAAATGGCCCAGGCCGGTTTTCAATGGCATGTGTCCCAGCATGAAGCCGGCCAAAAGAACCCCGATACCGGCAAATTCGAGTATTTCATCGTGGAGGACCGCGCCAGCCCCTACAGCTGCTATCGCTTTGGCCTCGCCTATTCCACCGTCGGCGCGGACGCCGCCCGCAACGATTTCTTTGAAAACATCCCCGGTTACTGATCCCGCTCTGTCCCGTCCGGAAGGCAGGCCCGTCCCGCCTTCCGGATTTATTTATGAATAAATCGTTAATTCACCAAAAAACCGCCGTTTTTCCAAATTTCCGGAAATCGCGGATATTTACAATCATTTTTCGGTATGTTATAATCATCTGCGGGTCATAATTTGCCCAGTGGGGCAATGTTTGTCCAAGAGGAAAGGGGGCGCGCGCATGCTGGACGATATGAAGGTGCTCAGCCGGATCGCACCGGATCTGATGTCCGATATTGGCCGGCGCGCCCAGGTCTTGTCCTCCATCGAGAGCATGCAGCCCGTCGGCCGCCGCGCCCTGGCCGCGCGCCTGAACCTGCCCGAAAGGGAGGTGCGGACTGCCGCCGCCGCGCTCAAGGAGCAGGGCCTGATCACGATGGACGCGGCGGGCATGCAATTGACGCCCCAGGCCATCGAGGTATTGTCCGGCGCGCACGATCTGAGCCGCGCCATGTTCGGGCTGACGAAGCTGGAGCAGTCCCTGTCTCAGCTGCTGAGCGTTCCGCACGTGGTGGTCGTCGCCGGGAACGCCGACAGCGATCCCCAAGTGCTGCGCGAGGTTGGCCGCGCCGCGGCGCATCGGGTGCATAAGCTTCTGCAAAGCGGCATGACGCTCGCCGTCACGGGCGGCCGCACCATGAGCGAAATGGCCCACGGCATGCAGTCCGCGGTTCCCATGAACGTGATGGTGGTTCCCGCGCGCGGGGGCATGGGCCCCGCCATGGAAACCCAGGCCAGCGCGGTCGCGGCGGAAATCGCCCGCCGCCTTGGCGGGCATCACCGGGTGATGCATCTGCCCGATTCCCTGGACGGCCCGGCGCTGCAGGAAATGGTCAAGCTGCCCGAGGTCCGCGAAACCCTGGAGCTGCTCCAGCGCGCCGATCTGGTCGTGCACGGCGTAGGCCGGGCGGATGTGATGGCCCAGCGCAGGCGCATGCCCGCGGAATCCATGGAAGCGCTGCGAAAAGGCAAGGCGGTCGGCGAAGCCTTCGGCGATTTCTTCGATTTCAGCGGCAAAACCGTCCTGCAGGCGGGCACGGTGGTCGCCCTGGGGCTTGGCAAGGCGTACAAGGAAAGCAGGATGGTGGCTGTCGCCGCGGGCGAAAACAAGGCGGAAGCGATCATCGCCGCTACCCGCCACGAAAAGCACGATTCCCTCATCACCGACGAGGCCGCGGCCCAGCGCATCGTTTCGCTGCTTGGCGGCCCGGAAGAATCCAAACCCTGAAACCACGGCCAAACAGGCCTTGGCATACAAAGCGCATTATCAATCCGGATCAAACAAAAAAGGAGTGGCAACAATCATGGCAAAGAAAACGATCGACGACATCAATGTGAAGGGCAAGCGCGTTCTTGTGCGCGTGGACTTCAACGTGCCGATGAAGGACGGCAAAATCACCAACGACAAGCGCATTCAGGCGGCTCTTCCCACCATCCAGAAGCTGATCGCCGACGGCGGCAAGGTCATCCTGTGCAGCCATCTGGGCAAGCCCAAGAATGGCCCCGAAGCCAAGTTCTCCCTGGCCCCCGCCGCGGAACGCCTGGGCGAATTGCTGGGCAAGAAGGTCGTCTTTGCCGATGACGATAACGTGGTCGGTGAAAACGCGAAGGCCGCCGTCGCCGCCATGCAGGAAGGCGATGTGGTGCTGCTGCAGAACACCCGCTTCCGCAAGGAAGAAACCAAGAACATCGAAGACTTCTCCAAGGAGCTCGCTTCCCTGGCGGATTGCTATGTGGACGACGCTTTCGGCTCCTGCCACCGCGCGCACTGCTCCACCGAGGGCGTGACCAAGTTCACCTCCCCCAACGTTGCCGGCTATCTGATCGGCAAAGAGCTGTCCATCATGGGCAAGGCCCTGGAGAACGCGGACCGTCCTTTCGTGGCGGTTCTGGGCGGCGCCAAGATCGAGGACAAGCTGAACGTTATCAACAATCTGCTGGAAAAGGTCGATACCCTCATCATCGGCGGCGGCATGGCCTTCACCTTCCTCAAGGCCAAGGGCTATGAAATCGGCAAGTCCCTGCTGGACGAAACCAAGATCGATTACTGCAAGGACATGATGAAGAAGGCCGAGGAAAAGGGCGTCAAGCTCCTTCTGCCCATCGACACCGTGTGCGTCAAAGCTTTCCCCGATCCCATCGACGCCCCCATCGATACCCTCGTTGTGGACGCGGACAAGATCCCCGCGGACATGGAAGGCTGCGATATCGGCCCCAAGAGCGCGGAGCTCTTCGGCAATGCGGTGAAGGCCGCCAAGACCGTTGTTTGGAACGGCCCCATGGGCGTGTTTGAGAATCCCACCCTGGCCAAGGGCACCCTGGCCGTGGCCCAGGCGATGGCGGACAGCGACGCTGTCACCATCATCGGCGGCGGCGACAGCGCGGCGGCTGTGGAACAGATGGGCCTGGCCCCCAAGATGACCCACATCTCCACCGGCGGCGGCGCGTC
>JAFXZO010000071.1 GCA_017541205.1 Clostridia bacterium
AACGAGTGGGCGGGCGCGCAGGCGTTCTCGTCCTTCGACACCTATCTGGCGCCGTTCGTCCGCGTGGATAACCTGAGCCAGAAGGAAGTGAAGCAGTGCGTGCAGAGCTTCATTTACGGCGTGAACACCCCCAGCCGCTGGGGCACCCAGGCGCCCTTCTCCAACGTGACGCTGGACTGGGTGGTGCCGCAGGACTTAAAGAATCTGCCCGCCATCGTGGGCGGCAGGGAAATGGATTTCACCTACGGCGACTGCCAGAAGGAAATGGACATGGTGAACAAGGCCTTCATCGAAATCATGATCGAAGGCGACGCCAACGGCCGCGGCTTCCAGTACCCGATCCCCACCTATTCCATCACCAAGGATTTTGACTGGAGCGAAACGGAAAACAACAAGCTCCTCTTTGAAATGACCGCCAAGTACGGCACGCCCTACTTCTCCAACTACATCAATTCCGATATGGAGCCCAGCGACGTGCGCTCCATGTGCTGCCGGCTGCGCATCGATCTTCGCGAGCTGCGCAAAAAGAGCGGCGGGTTCTTCGGTTCCGGCGAATCCACGGGCTCCATCGGCGTGGTCACCATCAACATGCCCCGCATCGCGTACCTGGCCAAGGACGAAAAGGATTTCTACAAGCGCCTCGACGAGCTCATGGATATCGCCGCGCGCTCCCTTAAGACCAAGCGCACGGTCATCACGAAGCTTCTTGACCAGGGCTTGTATCCGTACACGAAGCGCTATCTGGGCACCTTCGAGAATCACTTCTCCACGATCGGCCTGGTCGGCATGAACGAAGCCTGCCTCAATGCAAAGTGGATCCGCGCGGACCTCACGAACGAGAAGGCCCAGCGCTTCACCCGCGACGTGCTCAACCACATGCGCGAACGCCTGAGCGATTACCAGGAAAAGTACGGCGACCTCTACAACCTCGAGGCCACCCCCGCCGAATCCACCACCTACCGCTTCGCCAAGCACGATAAGGAAGAATTCCCGGATATCATCACCGCCAACATGGACGGCACCCCCTACTATACCAATTCCTCCCATCTGCCGGTGGGCTATACGGAGGATGTGTTCTCCGCCCTGGATATCCAGGACGACCTGCAGACGCTCTATACCTCCGGCACCGTGTTCCACGCGTTCCTGGGCGAAAAGCTGCCCGATTGGAAGGCCGCGGCCAGCCTGGTGCGCAAGATCGCGGAAAACTATAAGCTGCCCTATTACACCATGTCCCCCACGTATTCCGTGTGCAAGGATCACGGGTATCTGACCGGCGAACAGTACACCTGCCCCATCTGCGGGCAGAAAACCGAGGTGTACAGCCGCATCACCGGCTATTACCGCCCGGTGCAGAACTGGAACGCGGGCAAGGAGCAGGAATTCAAGGACCGCAAGGTTTACAACATCGGCCATTCCCGCCTGAGCCACCAGGGCCCCCGCCCCACGATTTCAGACGCGGCGCTCGAGGCCGCGTATGAACCCCCCTGCTGCGCGCCCATGGAGCCCATGGCCCAGCCGGAGCCCGCCGCGCCCGAAAAGAAAGCCGCCGTGGTCAAGGATGTGAACGTGCTCCTGTTCAAGACCCCCACCTGCCCCAACTGCAAAGCCGCCATGGCGCTGCTGGACCGCGCGGGCATCGTGTACCAGACCCTGAACGCCAACGAGGAAAAAGAGCTGGTGCAGAAGTACGAGGTCAAGCAGGCGCCCACGCTGGTGCTCGCCAACGGCAGCTCCTTTGAAAAATTCCGCGGCGTGTCCGATATCAAGGGCTGGCTCATGCACCGGCAGTAAGCAGCGTCACAGAGACAGGATTTATACTTTTCCCTTGCGCAAAGCGCATTTCACGCCCGAAGGGCATATCGAGACGAAGTCATATCGAACGCGAAGCGTATATCGACAAATATTTGCGCCTTCGGCGCTCGATAGGACGCTGCGCGTCCGTGATATACGCTTCGCGTTCGATATGCCCTTCGGGTTTTATATGCGCTTCGCGCAAGGAAAGTTTGTGGATATATTTCCATCCAAAGAACGGTTTCCCCCAGAAATCTCTTCCAGCGTATAGGAGGACACGGCATGTATGACGTGATCGTTGTGGGCGGCGGGCCCGCGGGCATGACGGCGGCGCTGTACGCCCTGCGCAACGGCAAAACCGCCCTGGTGATCGAGAAAAACGGTTTCGGCGGCCAGATCACCCATTCCCCCAAGGTGGAAAACTACCCCGGCACGCTGCAAATGAGCGGCAACGAGTTCGCGGATAAGATGCTGGACCAGATCCTGGCCCAGGGCGCGGAAATCGAGTTTGAATGCGTCACGGCCGTCGAGGATCACGGCGCGTATAAAACCGTGCTGACCGAGGAAGGAAACGCCTTTGAGGGCCGCGCGGTGATCCTGGCGACGGGCGTCAGGCACCGGCTGCTGGGCCTCAAGGGCGAGGAGGACCTGATCGGCGAAGGGGTCTCCTTCTGCGCGGTCTGCGACGGCGATTTTTATACCGGGAAGCGCGTATGCGTGGCGGGCGGCGGCAATTCCGCGCTTCAGGAAGCGCTGCTGCTGGCCGACAAATGCGCGCAGGTCGTTGTTCTGCAGGATCTGCCGCGCTGCACGGGCGAGCAAAAATTGCAGGACGCGCTGTTCAGGCGGCCCAACGTGAAGCTGTACACCCGGGTAAAGATCCTTTCCCTCCAGCAGGAAAACGGCGCTTTGACGGGCCTTTCGATCCGGAAGGAGGAAAGCGGCGAGGAGGAGCTGATCCCCTGCGACGGCCTTTTTGTCGCCATCGGCCTGATCCCGCAGAACGAGGCGTTTTCCGCGCTTGCCTCGCTCGATCCTTACGGCTATTTCGACGCCGACGAACGGTGCCTGACGCATACGCCCGGCGTTTTCGTCGCGGGCGACTGCCGCAGCAAATCCGTCCGCCAGCTGGCCACCGCGATCGCCGACGGCGCATGCGCCGCGCTGGCCGCGTGCCAGTGGATCAATCAGGCTTGATCCCCCCGGCTGTCCGGTCTGATTTCGTCCAGATTTGACAGACAATAGAAAAACAATGCCGGTTTCTGCCGAAAGCTTGACAAAACAGGACAAAAGGATAAAATAGAAGAAACAACGGCTTTGACGGAGTTAAGCCTGCCCCGGACACCCTGAAGAGAGTTGGCGGTCGGTGCGAGCCAACGGGAGGGGGGAAAAGGCTGTCTCACTCCCGAGCTGAACGCCTGAAACAAAGTAAGGCGTTCCGGAGCGTCCCGTTATCATGGCGCAGGGCTTTCATTCGAGCCTGAGAGAGGCCATAACTGCGTGGCAACAAGGGTGGTACCGCGGTAAAGACATTGCTTTATCGTCCCTGAAGCGTTCAAGCGCTTTGGGGTTCTTTTTTATCCGGCGCTCATCCCGGCCCTTCCCCCGAAATCGGAAAGAAGAAACAGGAGGAAAAACACTATGCGATCCATCGGTATCTCGGACCAGACCATGCTGACCGCCGCGGCAAGGGCGGCAGGCTTCCGCCAGCGCCTGGAGGCGGCCCGAAAACTGGACCATCTGGGCGTCAATTGCGTTGAGATGCCCCGTTTATCCGATCAGGAGGCGGATATGCTTTTGATGCGCTCGCTGTGCAGCACGGTCAAGCATGGCGCGCTCGCCATCCATACGGGCATCACCGCCGAATCCGTGCGCGCCGCTTATGACGCCGTCAGCGCAGCCGCGCAGCCGCGGCTGATCGTGGATATGCCGCTAACCAGCGCGCAGCTCGAATACATTTGCCATCTAAAGCCCCCCAAGGCGCTGGAGCGGATCGCGGAGCTGGTGAAGGAAGCGTGTTCCCTGTGCGAGGACGTTGAATTCGTATGCGGCGATGTGACGCGGGCCGAGCGCCCTTACGTGATGGAAGCCATTGCCAAGGCCAAAAATGCCGGGGCAAAGCGCATCACGCTCGAGGACGCCGCGGGGCTTTCCCTGCCGGAAGAAATCGCGCAGCTCGTTTCCCAGGCGCGGGAAGCGTCAGGCCCGGATACGGTGATCGCCGTGCGCTGCGGGAATGATCTGGGCTTTGCCATCGCGTGCGCCGCCGCCGCGCTAAACGCGGGCGCGGACGAAATCAAGACCGCGTATAACGATGAAAACAGCCTGAGCGCCGCCCTCGTGGCCAAACTCCTGCGCGCCCGGGGCGCCGACCTGGGCCTGGAAAGCGCGCTGGATATCACGCGCGTGGACCGCACCGCCGGAGAGCTGGACGGCTTGCTGACCTCCGCGCCCGGCAAGATCATGCCCACCGTATCCGCAAAGCCCGATAACGGGGATTTCCTCGCCGCGCGCGCGAACGACGAAGCCCTCTCCCAGGCCATCGCCGCTCTGGGTTACGAGCTGGACGAGGACGATATGGCGCACGCCCGCGAGGCCGTGGAACGGGAAAGCAAGGGCCGCGCCCTGAACCGCGCGGAGCTGGAAGCGATCATCCTCTCCGCCGCCCAGCAGGTGCCGCCCACCTACCGCTTAAAGAGCTATCTGGTCAATTCGGGCAACGCCATCACGCCCACCGCCCACGTGGCCCTGAATAAGCAGGGCGAGACCCTCTCCGGCCTGTGCGCAGGCGACGGTCCCATCGACGCCGCGTTCCTGGCGATCGAGCAGATCATCGGCCGCCATTACGAATTGGACGATTTCCAGATCGCCGCCGTTACCCAGAACCGCGAGGCCATGGGCGACGCGCTGGTGAAGCTCCGCCACAGGGGCAGGGTATACGCCGGCAAGGGCATTTCCACCGACATCATCGGCGCGGCGATCCGGGCATACCTGAACGCGCTGAATAAAATCGCGTACGAGGAGAAAACCGTATGAAGCTTTGCTTTTCAACCGCGGGCTGGCCTTTTTCCCTGACGGAATGCCTGAATCTGGCGCAGGAAATGCGATTTGACGGGCTTGAAATATCCTCGGAAAGCCTGGAGAACATTGACCGGACCGGTTCCCCCCTGTCCCCCGCGCATTTAAGCGAGACGGCCCGGGCGCTGAATGAAGCGTCCCTGTCCATTTCCGCGCTTTCGGCGTCCGCAGCATGGACGCAGGACGAAGCGCTTTCCCTGATCGCCCTGGCGCACGATCTTCGCTCCCCCTTTGTGGTGCTGCCGCTCCGGGCGGAGCCGGAAGCGGCGAAAGACCTGCTCTCCCCCCTCCTGCCCGTCGCCGAAAAGGCGAACGTCTCTTTGCTGATCCCGAGCCTCGGCCCTTACGCCGATACCGGGGTGCTCAAACGTCTTTTGGACGATTTCGCCTCCGATTATTTAGGCGCGGCCTGGCATGTGCCGAGCGCCGCAACGAAAAAAACGCCCGAGGAGATCGTGACCGATCTGGGCGCTTACATCGGCCACGTGTACCTGTGCGACGCCGTTATCCGGAACGGCCTGGCGCAGGAAAAGCTGCTGGGCGAAGGCGAGCTGCCCCTCAAGGATGTGTTTTCCGCCCTGCGCTCCATCAGCTTTGACGGCTTTTATTCCTTCGCCTGGCAGCCCAAGGACGGGGCGCTGGGCGACGCGGACGTGGTCTTCTCCCATTTCGCGGCCCTGGCGCGGAACCTGGGGCGCGATCCGCGCAGGGTGCGCCATACCCTCTACGATAATAGCCGCAAGACCGGCAAGTACGTCTGGAAAAAGGATGTGCTGATCGAAGAGACCTTTCCCAAGGTGCTGGACCGGATGGTGGAGGAATTCCCGGATCAGTACGCCTTCCGCTATACCACCCTCGATTACACCCGCACGTACGCCCAGTTCCGCGACGACGTGGATCAGTGCGCCCGCGCCCTGATGGCCATGAGCGTGCGCCGCGGGGCCAAGGTGGCCGTCTGGGCCACGAACGTGCCGCAGTGGTACATCGCCTTCTGGGCCACGACGAAGATCGGCGCCGTGCTTGTCACGGTCAATACCGCGTATAAAATTCACGAGGCCGAATACCTCCTGCGCCAGAGCGATACGCATACGCTGGTGCTGGTGGAGGGCTGGCGGGATTCCGACTACGCCGGGATCATCCAGGAACTGTGCCCGGAGCTTGCCTCCTCCTATCCCGGTGAGCCGCTGCATTTGAAGCGCCTGCCCTTCCTTCGCAACATCATCACGGTGGGCTTTTCGATGAAAGGCTGCCTCACCTGGGAAGAATTTTTGACCCGCGCGCGCAAGACCCCGCGCGAAGCGCTGCTGCGCCGCACCCAGACCGTGCAGCCCGACGACGTATGCAACATGCCGTACACCTCCGGCACCACGGGCTTCCCCAAGGGCGCCATGCTCACCCACCGCCACATCGTAAACGACGGCAAGTGCATCGGCGACCGCATGCACCTGTCCACCGCCGAC
>JAFXZO010000072.1 GCA_017541205.1 Clostridia bacterium
CCCATGCCCGGCACCATTCTGGAAGTGAAGGTGCAGCAGGGCGCGAGCGTCAAGAAGGGCGACGTGCTGTGCATTCTGGAAGCCATGAAGATGGAAAACGAGATCCAGGCCGCCCAGGACGGCACCGTGGCCCAGGTGAACGTGGCCAAGGGCGCGTCCGTCAACTCCGGCGACGTGCTGGTTGTGCTCGCCTGACAGACGGCGCATCCGCCGCCCGCGCGCGTTCGTCAAAGCGTTTCCTTATAGAAACGGGAACACGCCCCGACGGGATAAAGCCAAGGCGCGGGCGGAAATGGAAAGCCGCTCCCAATCAAAATCAGGAAAGGAGATCCTTCCGTGGGAACGCAATCTGTAGACTTTGTGCAGACGCTGTCTTCCCTGGCCCAGGAAAGCGGGATCGCGCAGTTTGTGAGCAATCCCCTGGCCCTGGTGATGGTGGGCATTGCCTGTCTGCTGATTTATCTGGCCATCGTAAAGAAGTTTGAGCCGCTGCTGCTGCTCCCTATCGCGTTCGGCATGCTGCTGACCAACCTGCTGGGCAGCGAAGTGTATCACGAGGCGCTGTTCGCCGGGGGCCATGCCAACTGGAGCCTGTTCGGCGGGGCTATTCTGATCGATTCAGGCAACCTGGCGAACCTGAACGAAATGGTCGCCCATAATGCGATCAAGGTCAACAACGCCGGGGCCGTGCTGATCCAGGATATCGCGACCGGCCAGTTTAACGTGATCGGCCAGATCACTTCTTCCTTCTCCGTGGGCGCGTATCTCAACGCGATGGGCCAGCTGATCGCCGAGGACGGCGTTACCGTCCTGGCCGAAACCGTGCCGATCATCATCAAGGATTCCGCCGCGTTCATCACCGACGGCCAGGTTTATTCCTCGATGGGCGTGCTCCTGGCCACCGCGGGGAAGACCATTTCCCCCGGCCTTCTGGACTATCTGTACCTGGGCGTGAAGCTGGGCATTTATCCCTGCCTCATCTTCATCGGCGTGGGCGCTGGCACGGACTTTGGGCCCCTCATCGCCAACCCGAAGACCCTGCTGCTTGGCGCCGCCGCGCAGCTTGGTATTTTCATCACGTTCATTCTGTCCTCTCTGTGGGGCTTTAGCGCCTCGGAAGCCGGCGCCATCGGCATCATCGGCGGCGCGGACGGCCCCACCGCCATCTGGCTGACCGGCAAGCTCGCCCCGCACCTGCTGGGCCCCATCGCCGTGGCCGCGTACAGCTACATGGCCCTGGTGCCCGTGATCCAGCCCCCCATCATGAAGGCCCTCACCACCAAGAAGGAGCGCCAGATCGTGATGGAGCAGCTGCGTCCCGTCAGCCGCACGGAAAAGATCCTGTTCCCCATCGTGGTCACCATCCTGGTGTCCCTGCTGCTGCCCAGCGCCACCCCGCTGGTGGGCTGCCTGATGCTGGGCAACCTGATGCGCGAGTGCGGCGTGGTGGAACGTCTCAATAAGACCGTGCAGAACGAATTGATGAACATCGTGACAATCTTCCTTGGCATCACCGTGGGCGCTACCGCCACCGCCCAGACATTCCTGCGCTGGGAAACCATCAAGATCATCGCCATGGGCGTGTTCGCTTTCGGCTGCGGCACCGCGGGCGGCCTGCTGCTGGCCAAGCTGATGAACAAGCTTTCCGGCGGCAAGATCAACCCGCTGATCGGCTCCGCCGGTGTTTCCGCCGTTCCCATGGCGGCCCGCGTCAGCCAGATGGTGGGCCAGAAGGAAAACCCCGGCAACTTCCTGCTCATGCACGCCATGGGCCCCAACGTGGCCGGCGTGATCGGCTCCGCGATCGCGGCGGGTGTACTCTTGAGTATGTTCGGATGAACCTCGGACAGCCGCCTGCGGCGGATGCTCTGTTTGAGGCTGCGGAATGAAACCATATCCGTTCCGAGTTTATATTTGGAAGGAGAAAAACAATATGCCTAAGGTTCAGATCACCGATACCATTCTCCGCGACGCGCATCAGAGCCAGGCGGCCACGCGCATGCGGCTGGATGAAATGCTTCCCGCCTGCGAGAAGCTGGATAAGGTTGGCTATTTTTCCCTGGAATGCTGGGGCGGCGCGACGTTCGACAGCTGCCTGAGGTTCCTCAACGAAGACCCCTGGGAACGCCTGCGCCAGCTGCGCAAGGCCCTGCCCAACACCAAGCTGCAAATGCTGCTGCGCGGCCAAAACATCCTGGGCTATAAGCACTACGCCGACGACGTGGTGGATTACTTCGTCAAAAAGTCCATCGACAACGGCATCGACATCATCCGCACCTTCGACGCCCTGAACGACCTGCGCAACATGGAAAAGGCCGTCAAGGCCACCAAGGCCTACAACGGCACCGCCGAAGTGGCCATGAGCTACACGACCTCCCCCGTGCACACGGAGGAATACTTCGTGGGCATCGCCAAGGAAATCGAGGCCATGGGCGCGGACCTGATCTGCATCAAGGACATGGCCGGGTTGCTGCTGCCCTTCGCCGCGTATTCTCTGATCAAAAAACTGAAGGAAAACACCAAGCTGCCCATCGTGCTGCATACCCACAACACCGCCGGCACCGGCTCCATGACGGTGCTCAAGGCCATCGAAGCGGGCGTGGACGTGGTGGATACCGCGCTGTCGCCCCTGGGCGGCGGCACCAGCCAGCCCGCCACCGAATCCCTGGTCGCGGCGCTGAAGGGCACCGAGTATGACACCGGCCTGGATGAAGAGCTCCTGGCCAAGATCGCCGAGCATTTCCGCGGCGTGGCCGAGCGGCTCACCAAGGATGGCTGGCGCGACCCGGACAAGGTGCTTTCCGTCAACGCCAAGGCCCTGCAGTATCAGGTGCCCGGCGGCATGCTCTCCAACCTCATCGGCCAGCTCAAACAGGCCAACGCCATGGATAAGTATTACGCCGTGCTGGAGGAAGTGCCGCGCGTGCGCAAGGACTTCGGCTATCCGCCGCTGGTCACCCCCACGTCCCAGATCGTGGGCACCCAGGCCGTCATGAACGTGCTGGGCGGCGAACGCTATAAGATGGTCACCAAGGAGAGCAAGGGCCTGCTCAAGGGCGAATACGGCCGCCTGCCCGCCCCCGTCAACGAGGACGTGCGCAAAAAGTGCATCGGCGATGAAAAGGTCATCACCCATCGCCCCGCCGACGATATCGCGCCCGAGCTGGAAGGCTACCGCAAGGAGATCCAGCAGTACAGCCAGCAGGATGAAGACGTGCTCTCCTACGCCCTGTTCCCGCAGGTCGCCACCAAGTATTTCCAGTGGCGCCAGGCGCAGCAGCTCAAGGCCGATCCCGCCGCCTATAACAAGGAAGACGGCACCATGCCCGTGTAATATGTTTTCTTCCAAGATTTCCGCATAAAGAGGTCCGGGAGATGAAATCTCCTGGCCAGGGTACAGGGGCCGCGCAGGCCCCTGCCTTTTTTGTTTCGCGGCGCAGGATCGCCGTTCCGCTACTCTTTGTCTTCCAAAGAAGGGCTTTTTCCGGAAAGCTCCTCCCAATCCTCCCCGTCCGGGTCAAAAGGCGCGTCGCCCGCCGGATCGCGCCGCCGCAGCATCATATCGATCAGGCCCCTTTTCGCCGCCGCGTCGTATTGCCTTTCCATTTTGCTCCTCCTTCTCTGGTTTTTCCAGGCATATTCTGTGTTTTTCCTGGCCAGCTTATTCCTTGGAAACGCAATGAAGGAGGATGGAAACATGAAAAAGGCATGTATCGTTTTGCTGTGCCTGGGGTTAATGGCCTCGTCCGTGCTGCTCATTTCCTGGAGCGGAGAAAAGGACGCGCTGCGCCGGGAAGCCGCGCGCGCCAAAGATAAGAACGCCGCCTTGCAGACCCAGTTTTCCCAGGAGCAGGCCGAATGGGACCAGGCCAGCGCGGCGCTTAAGGATCAGGCGCAAAAGCTCCGGCAGGAAAATGCCGACCTCACCGCCCGGCTTTCGGATGCCAACGAAAAATGGCTCGCCGCCAGGCAGCAGGCAGAGGCCCTCTCCACCCGGGAACAGCAGGCCATCGACGCGCTGAAGAAAGCGAAGCAGCAATGGAACGCCCAGCTGCAAACGCTCGCCGAACAGAACGAAGCCCTTTCCGGAAAGCTCGAAAACGCGCTGACCGCCCTTTTGCCCATCGAAGAAACCAAGGCGGATCTGTTCGCATTTGCGAAGGAGGAAGCCGGCCTGCCCGTGCCGCCCGAAAGGGTCACAGAGGGGGAAATGCGCCCGCGCGAATAACGGCCCCGCCGGAGCCCCGGTCCGCCCCCTTGTATCTTCCCGCAAATCTGTTATAATGAAAGCGGCCGTTCATGCGGCGTTCAATCGGGAAGAAAGAGGAACGGTATGAAAAAGTTGCTGGTTTTCATGCGGGCATATAAGAAAGAGAGCATTTTGGCCCCGCTGTTCAAGCTGATGGAGGCGGGCATGGACCTGCTGGTGCCTCTGGCGGTGGCGGCGATCATCAACCAGGGCATCGCGGGCGAAGACCGGGGTGTGGTCACGAAATATTTTTTCTTCCTGATCGCGCTGGCGATCCTGGGCATGGCGTTTTCGTTCACGGCGCAATGGCTTGCCGCAAAGGCGAGCGTCGGGTTCGCGGCGAAGGTACGGCAGGCCCTGTTTGACCATATCCAGGAATTATCCTACACCGAGCTCGATACCCTGGGCGCGGACACGCTCATTACTCGCATGACCAGCGACGTAAACCAGGTGCAGAACGGCGTGAACCTGGCCCTGCGCCTCTTGTTGCGCAGCCCTTTTATCGTTTTTGGCGCGATGATCATGGCCTTCACCATCGACGCGAAAAGCGCGTGGATCTTCCTGGCGGCCATTTTTGCGCTCAGCGTTGTGGTCTTTGGCATCATGACCCGTTCCATCCCGCTTTTTTCCAAAGCCCAGGCCGCGCTGGACAGGCTGCTGGGCGGCACGCGGGAAAACCTGACCGGCGTGCGCGTGATCCGCGCGTTCTGCAAGGAAGAAAAAGAGATCGAGGATTTTGACGGCAAAAACGAAGCCCTGACCAGGATGAACGAGCGCGTGGGCCGGCTCTCCGCGCTGATGAACCCGGCCACCTACGCCATCATAAGCATCGCAACCATCGTCCTGATCTGGAAAAGCGGCGCGCGGGTGGACGCGGGAAGCCTCAGGCAGGGCGACGTGGTGGCGCTGTATAACTACATGGCCCAGATCGTGGTGGAATTGGTGAAGCTGGCCTCGCTCATCATCACGATCAACAAGGCCCTGGCGTGCGGCAGGCGCATCCAGGATATGCTGGACGTGCGGCCGAGCATGGAATACCCGAAAGAAAACGGACAGGCTTTGGCCCCGGCCCGGGAGGAATCCGTGCGCTTTGAGCACGTCACCTTTGCCTACGCGGGCTCGGGCGCCGCGGCGGTCACGAATATCGATTTTTCCGCGCGCCGCGGCCAGACCGTGGGCATCATCGGCGGCACGGGCAGCGGAAAAACCACCGTGGCCAACCTGATTTCGCGCTTCTATGACGCGACGGAGGGCCGGGTGCTGGTGGACGGGCAGGACGTGAAGGCCTACCCCGAGGGCGCGCTGATCCGAAAGATCGGCGTGGTGCCGCAGCGGGCGGTGCTCTTTGAGGGCAGCATCCGGGAAAACCTGCTGTGGGGCAATCAAAACGCCTCGGACGACGAGCTGTGGCGCGCCATCGAAGCGGCCCAGGCCGGCGATGTGGTGCGCGGAAAGGAAGGGCAATTGGACGCCCGCGTGGAGCAGGCGGGCCGCAACCTCTCCGGCGGCCAGCGCCAGCGCCTGACCATCGCCCGCGCGCTGGTCAAGGACCCGGATATCCTGATCCTCGACGACGCGGCCAGCGCCCTGGATTTCGCGACGGACCTGAAGCTTCGCCGCGCCGTCCATGCGCTCGCGGAAAACAAGACTGTATTCATCATTTCCCAGCGCACCTCCAGCGTAAAGGCGGCGGACCTGATCCTGGTGCTGGACGACGGGCGGCTGGTCGGCAAAGGCGGGCACGATAAGCTGATGCGCACCTGTCCCGTCTATCAGGAAATCTATTATTCCCAGTTCCCTCAGGAACGTCCCGGAAAGGAGGCCCGGGGATGAGCGGAAAAAAAGCGGCCCCTGCCATGGACAGGAGCGCGAGCATGAAAACGCTGGCCAAGGTATTCCGGGTGATCGGAAAATACAGGCTGCTGCTGCTTTTGAGCGTGCTGCTCGCGGCGGCGACGGTCGTGCTGCAGCTGTATGTGCCGATTCTTTTTGGCGACGCGATCGATCTGATCGTGGGTCCGGGGAACGTCCGGTTTGCGCAGATCGGCGAGATCCTCATCCGCATCCTCGTTTTGATCCTGATCTCCGCTTTCACCGGGTGGCTGATGAACATGATCAACAACCACCTGGCTTTCCGTACGGTGCGGGATATCCGCGCCCGCGCCGTCCGCAGGCTCCAGGTCCTGCCGCTTTCGTACCTGGATAAGCACAGCGCCGGGGACATCGTGCAGCGCGTGATCGCGGACACCGATCAAGTGTCCGACGGCCTGCTGCTGGGGTTCACGCAGCTCTTTTCCGGCGTGGTCACGATCGGTGTGACCTTAGGGTTCATGCTGAGCAAGAATGTGGAAATCACGCTCCTGGTGCTGGTGCTCACGCCCGTCAGCTTCCTGGTCGCCCGGTTCATTTCCTCGCGCTCCTTCCGCATGTTCAGCCGGCAGAACGAGACGCGGGGCCGCCAGACCGCGCTGATCAACGAAATGATCGGGAACGAAAAGATCGTCAAGGCGTTCGGGCATGAACAGGCGGCGTCCGAGCAATTCCGCAAGCTCAACGAGGAGCTGCGCCATTATTCCCAGCGCGCCGTTTTTTTCAGCTCCCTCACCAACCCCTCCACGCGCGCGGTCAACAACGTGATTTACGCGCTGGTCGCCCTGATCGGCGCGCTGCGCGTGATGGCGGGCGGCCTCACCGTCGGCGGCGTCACGGTGCTGCTTTCCTACGCCAACCAGTACATGAAGCCCTTCAACGATATCAGCTCCGTGATTACCGAGCTGCAAAACGCCCTCGCCTGCGCGGCGCGGGTGTTTGAATTGATCGAGGAAGCGCCGGAAACACAGGAAGCGCGCGCGGAGCTTGCCCATCAAGGCGGCAGCGTGGATATTCAGGACGTTTCCTTCTCCTACGATCCCGCCAGGAAGCTGATCGAGGGCTTTTCCTTCCACGCTGATCCGGGCATGAAAATCGCCATCGTGGGCCCTACGGGCTGCGGAAAAACCACGTTCATCAACCTCCTGATGCGGTTTTACGACGTGGACAAAGGCGCGATCCTGGCGGACGGCCAGGATATCCGCGGCGTGACCCGCCATTCCCTGCGCCGCAATTGGGGCATGGTTTTGCAGGAAACGTGGCTCAAAAAAGCTTCGGTGCGTGAAAACATCGCCTTTGGCCGGCCCGACGCGACGGACGAGGAAATCATCCGCGCCGCCAAGGACGCGCACAGCTGGGAGTTCATCCGCCGGATGCCGAACGGCCTGGATACCCTGATCGACGACGACAGCCTCAGCCAGGGGCAAAAGCAGCTTCTGTGCATCACCCGCGTGATGCTGTGCCTGCCGCCCATGCTGATCCTGGACGAAGCCACGTCCTCCATCGATACCCGCACCGAGGTGCTCATCCAATCCGCCTTTGACCGCATGATGCAGGGCCGAACCAGCTTTATCGTGGCCCATCGCCTCTCCACCATCCGTACCGCCGATCAGATCCTCGTCATGCGCGACGGCCGGATCATCGAACAGGGCGACCATGAAACCTTGCTTCGCCAAAACGGCTTCTATACCAGCCTCTACCAGGCGCAGTTCGCAGGCGTCGGCGAAGGGGCGTAGACGAGGGATAACAGTGGGGGGAACCGCGCTTTGGAGGCCAACGAGCGGTTTCCCCCAGATCCGCAGCCTCAATAGTCGCAACTCCCCTTCATGGGGAGATTGCTCCTTTTCGGTTGATCTCACCACCGATGAAATACCCGCCACAGGCGGTCATCGGCGGTTCGTCCCTTTCCGAGAAAGCCGGTTTTATAAAATTCTTTTGCCTCTTGCCTTTCACACTCAGGCCCGGTCGATTTCTGCCGGGTTTTTTATGTTCTGCAAATTGTCCTCGTCCAGCAGCCGCATGAGCCGATCCACATTCTCCGGGGGCGTGAACCAGCTGGTGGCGAAGCGGACGACGGAATGGCTTTCATCGTACTTCTCCCAGAAAGAGGAGCGCACGGCGCGGGACAGCCTTTCCAATTGCCCGTTTTCCACGATCACGAACTGCTGGTTGGTGGGGGAATCCAGGAAGAAGCGATAGCCGCGCTCCAGGAAGCCCCGTTTCATTTTTTCCGCCATGTCGATGGCGTGGCGGCTGATCTCCAGGTACAGTCCGTCGGTGAACAGCGCGTCAAACTGCGCGCCAATCAGCCGGCCCTTGGCCACCATGGCCCCGTGCTGCTTGATGTGGGTGATGAAGCGGGCGGGGGCGTTCTTCCGGGGAAAGACCAGCGCTTCCCCGCACAGCGCGCCCACCTTGGTGCCGCCGATGTAGAACGCGTCGCAGAGCCGGGCGATATCCGGCAATGTCACATCCGTGCGTTTGCTCGCCAGGCCGTAGCCGAGCCGCGCGCCGTCCAGGTACAGCGGGATCCTGTATTTCCGGCAGACCCGGGAAAGGGCGGAAAGCTCGCGCCTTGAGTACAGCGTGCCGTACTCCGTTGGGTGCGAAATGTACACGGCTCCGGGGTACACCATGTGCGGGTAGGTGGGATCGGCGTAATACGCTTCCAGCCACGCGCGCAGCTCGGCGGCGAAAATCTTGCCGTTCCTGTGCGGCAGGGCCAGCACTTTATGCCCCGTATATTCGATGGCCCCGGCTTCGTGCACGTTGATGTGCCCGGTCGCCGCGGTCAATACGCCCTCGTTGCCGCGCAGCAGCCCGTCCAACGCCACCTGGTTGCACTGCGTGCCGCCCACCAGGAAAAAGATTTCCGCATTGGGCGCGGCGCACGCCAGGCGGATCTTTTCCTTCGCGCGCAGGGAAAATTCGTCCTCGCCGTACCCCGGCTGCTGGATCAGGTTGGTGTTCGCCAGCGCCTCCAGCACCTTCGGATGGCAGCCCTCGGAATAATCGTTTTCAAAAGACAGCATTTTGTTCTCCTTCTATGTTATCGATTTGTTACGGAGTTGAAAAAAATAAAAAATGGTTTTCTTGGAAAGGGGTCTGGGGGAAACCGTTCTTTGGCCTCCAAAGAACGGTTTCCCCCAGAAAAACCTCGTTCCTCCGTTACGCCCAGTACATTTCGCCGGGGTCCTCGAACATCAAAACCTCCTGCATGAAGCGGATGGCCTTGGAGAGGCCTTCTTCGCCGCTCATGAGGCCGTCCTCATGCTCGATGGACACGGGCCCGTCGTAGCCGACGATGCGCAGCGCGCTCATGATATCCTTCCAGGTTTTCAGGTCGTGCCCGTAGCCCACGGTGCGGAACACCCAGGCGCGGTTTTTGACATCGGAAAAATGCTTGCTGTCCAGCACGCCGTTTTTCGCGATGTTGTAATGGTCCAGGGCGGTGTCCTTGGCGTGGAAGAAATAGACGGCGCCGCCCAGCTCGCGGATGGCGCGCACGGGATCGATCCCCTGCCAGAACAGGTGGCTGGGGTCGAGGTTCGCGCCGAGGGTATCGCCCACGGCGGCGCGGATCCTCAGCATGGTTTCGGGATTATAGACGCAGAAGCCGGGGTGCATTTCAAAGGCGATTTTATGGATGCCGTGCTCCTCGGCGAAGGCCGCGGTCTTTTGCCAGTAGGGGATCAGCACGTCCTCCCACTGGTATTTCAGGATATCCTGGTATTCCGGAGGCCAGGCGCAGGTGACCCAATTGGGCTGCTGATCCTTTTTGCTGCCGCCCGGGCAGCCGGAGAAGGTGACCACCCGATCCACGCCCAGCTTTTCCGCCAGCAGCACCGCGTTCACAAAATCGTCGTGATAGCGCTTCGCCGCGTCCTTGTCCGGGTGCACGGGGTTGCCGTGCGCGGAGAGCGCCGCGATGGGGATGCCGTGGCGCTTGAACGTATCCTTGAATTCTTCCAGCTTTTTGTTATCCTGCAAAAGGAGCGATGGGTCGCAGTGCGCTTTGCCCGGATACCCGCCGCAGCCGATCTCCACCTGCTGCACGCCCCGATCCTTCAAAAACTTCAGCGCTTCGTCCAGCGTCCGGTCGCCCAGCGCCACGGCCAATACAGATAATTTCATTGCTTTTCCTCCTTGCCGGTTTTTCGTTTTCGTATCCCTGATAGGCAGATTATACCACAGGAAGCGCCGGAATTGAATATGCCTCCGGAAAGAAATTCGGGAAACGGACGCCTTTGCCGCCCGGTCTGTTTTTCAGGCAGTTTTATTTGGCTTATGATTTGACTTCCCTCCCCGGATATGCTAAACTGAAAGCCGATTTTTCGGAAAGGAAATGCGGGTATGAAGAATCTGATCAATCAATTGCTGCGGGGCGTCGTGATCGGGGTAGCGAACATCATCCCGGGGGTATCCGGCGGCACCATGATGGTGAGCATGGGGGTCTATGACACCCTGATCCACTGCATCACCCACCTGTTCAAAGAATTCAAAAAGAGCGTGAAAACGCTTTTGCCCTACGCGATCGGCATGCTGGTGGGCATCGTGGCGCTGGCGAGCGTCATCAACTGGGGCCTGGAGAACCAGCCGCTGCCGACGAACGCGCTGTTTATCGGGCTGATCCTGGGCGGGCTGCGGCCGCTTTTGAGCAAGGTGAACGTAAAAAAGATCAACGCGCCGGCGGTGATGGCCTTTGTGCTGCTCTTCGCTCTGATCGTGTGGATGGGCTTCCAGCGCAAGGACAGCATCCAGAACGCCGAAACCATCCGGATGGACGCAGGCCAGGTGCTTTTGATGGTGGCGATCGGCATGGTCGCGTCCGCCACGATGATTATTCCCGGCGTATCCGGCAGCCTGGTGCTGATGCTGCTTGGCTATTACAAGCCGGTGGTGAACGCCCTGTCCACCCTGAAGGACGCCGCGCTGCACGCCGATCTTTCGCTGCTCGGCCAGCCGCTGCTCATGCTCGTCCCTTTTTTGATCGGCATCGTGCTGGGCATTTTCGGGGTGGCCAAGGCCATCGAATGGCTGACCGCGCGCTTCCCGACGCCCACCTACTGCGGCGTGCTGGGCCTGGTGGTGGCTTCGCCCGTTTCCTTATTGATCCAGCAGGATTTCAGCGCCGTTTCCACGGTCACGGTGCTGCTGAGCGCGGCTGCCTTTGCCGTGGGCTTTGCCGTTGCCATGCTGCTTGACCGGGGCGTAAAGGCGGACGCGTAACGACGCAGGAAAGGAGCATTCCTCATGCCGAACATCCATGATTACCTGGCCTGGCGGGGCGACGTGCCTTTTTCCGCGTCGCCGTTCAACGAGGTGGACGCGCTGGTGCTTTCGGAGATGGTGTATTCGGATTTTTCCGGCATCATTCGGGAGGGCGAAACGCGCGTGCCGATTACGCAGGCGCGCCAGCGTTTTTGGAAGCTGCATACGAAGGAAGAGCTGCTCGCCGTCGCGAGCTTTACCAAGCAGGCCCCCTTCCTCCTGGACGCCGTCGCGGACAGCGCGCGCTTTGGCAAAACGGAGATCGGCTGGTTCCTGGACGAGTTCGATACGAAAGCCGATCTGCAACTGGCCGCGCTCACCTTTTTCCTGGAGGACGGGACCGCGTTCGTTGCCTTCCGCGGCACGGATACCACGGTGGCCGGCTGGAAGGAGGATTTCAACCTGAGCTACCAGCCGGAGACCGAGGGGCAGCGCCGCGCGGCGGCGTACCTGGACACGCACTTTTCCGGCAGCGATATCCCGCTGCGCGTGGGCGGCCATTCCAAGGGCGGAAACCTGGCCATGTTCGCGGCGGTGAAGGCGTGCGAAAGCGTCCGGCAACGCATCCTGGCCGTGTACAACAACGACGGCCCCGGCTTCCTGGACGGCTTCATGCAGTCCGACGCTTATCAGGAAATGCTGCCGCGCATTACCTGCATCGTGCCGGAGGGCAGCATCATCGGCACCCTGCTTTCCAACAAGGCTTACCGGCTGGTGGTCAAAAGCACGGCCTTTGGCATCATGCAGCACGACGGCTTTTCCTGGCAAGTGCTGGGCCCCCGGTTCGTGGAGGCGGAAAAGCGCTCCGAAAACAGCGTGCTGGTGGAGCAGACCATGCGGCAATGGTTATCCGGCAAAACGGACGAGGATCGCCGCCTGTTCGTCAACCTGCTGTTCAGCCTCTTTGAGGCGACCGGAAAGGAAACCTTCACGGAGATCCTGCAGGAAAAGGGCAAATCCCTCTCCAGCATGTACAAGATGCTGGAAACCATGCCCAAGGAGCAGCGCGTGGCCGTGTGGGGCATGCTCAACGGCCTGGTGATCACCGGCAGCGAAAAACTGTACCAGAACACCAAGCGCGGCCTGCGCCAGCTGCTGGAAAACATAGCCGCACGCGAGCGCGAAAAGAAGCAGGAGGAGCCCACGTCCTGATCCCGTATGCGCGGGCTTTTGCGTGCTTATCCGGAAATCCCGTCCGGCAAATAACCGGACATCAAAAATCCTGCCGCTTGCGCGACAGGGTTTTTGCTTTGGCGGCGTTCCGGCTTACGCTGCCGGATATCCCCTTGCGTACTTGAACCCTTGAAAGGCGGACGCCTCATTTCATATGCACGTCCAGCTGCGGATAAGGAATGGAAATGCCCGCCCGATCCAGCGCGCGCTTGCCGTTCTCGATGATCCGGAACCTCGCGGGCCAGTAATCCGCCGTGCCGACCCACACCCTGACGGAAAAATCCAGGCTGCTGTCGCCGCATTTATCCAGATTGACCGCGGCCTCCGGGTTTGGAAGAACGGCCTTTTCTTCCGCGATCACGCGCTTGAGCGCTTCATAAACCTGATCGATATCGCTTTCGTAGGAAACGGAGAAGGTCAGGTCCAGCCGCCGGGTGCCCTCCCTGGTGAAATTGACGATCGCTGTGTTCGTCAGCGAGCCGTTGGGAAGATTGATGTGCCGGTTATCAAAGGTGGCCATTTCCGTATAAAAAGCCCCGATGGATTTCACGGTGCCTTCGTTATCGCCGATCTTCACGTATTCGCCCACCCGGATCGGCTTGAACAAAAGCAGGATGAAACCGCCGATCAGATTGGTCAGCACGCCCTGCATGGCCAAGCTGACCGCGACGCCGGCGGACGCCAGCAGCGTGAGGATGGAGGTCAGGGGAATGCCCATGGTGCTCACGGCGGTCAAAATGACCAGGATGTACAGAAGGATGCGAAGCAGATTCTTGATGAAGCCTCTCAGCGTAGGCTCGATTTTTACCTTGCTTTCATAGCGATCCAGCAGCTTCATCCCCCAATGAACGAGAAACATGCCGATCGCCAGCACCGCAATGCCGCTTAATAGGTTGATGCCCGCGGTGCTCAAAAATTTATTGATGCTTTCCCATTTCATTTCCATCCCTCCAACCGCTTTTGTACACGGAAAGACCGATCCTTGCCGCTCCTTTGTCCCATACGGCGCGCGAAAGCTTTGTCGAAAAATGATGCTTCAATTATACTTCATGAAAAACGGCCAGTCAATGCCTTCCGGCCATGGACGGCGGCGCGCCTGCCGTTGGTTTCCGGAAGGGGAAAGCGAAAACAATATCAGGAAGGCCCCCGCGGTTCTGCCTTTGCGGAAAATTTTCCATTCCGGCTGCCGCCGCTTCATGCACGCACGAATAATAAAGAGGAAACGGCCGATCGACGCTTGCATTTTTCCGCGGGCCGTGATAAAATAGCGGCAGTGAAAAATCATGACGCCAAGAGAGGAAAAAGAGCCATTTTGTAAAGAAGAAGGGGGCACAGTATATGGACCATCCCAACAAAAAGGGAAACCAGAAAGAAACCGAAACCGGCAAGGACGAAAAAATCCAGCTCACCGACGACGAAGTGGAAAAGGTTGCCGCAGGAGCCAGTTTCGGGTTTTGGGATAGAGAAAAAAGAAGACCAAAGTAATCCGTTGAACGGCGTTTGACCGCAAATCCCGTTTTCATAGAAGGGGCCGCTGCTCTTTGTTCGTGCAGCGGCCCCTTTTGCTGACCTTCCCCAACCTGTCTCGGCTGATAAACGGCGGCTTGAGGGTGTTTCTCATGCAGGGCTCACGCGTTCGTCGTCTGGCGGTAAAGGTGTTTGGAAAGGAATCAATACCAACTATCGCTTATACAGAGGAAGAATTCAAGAAAATTGAAACGTGTTTATTACCGCATCTGAATGGGAGTGATTTGCTTTATGTGGGTTTTACGATTTATATTTGACCGCGCTTTAATCCTTACGGAACGTGCGTAGAACAAAAAAGGAGCCCGCAAACCTTTACGGCAGCAGGCTTTCAGCACACAGCGCAGAACAAGGATGGAACAAAAACCAGAAAAAAAGAACCCTTTTGGCTATCGTCCTGTCCAAGGCAAAAAGAAAAACCCCTGATTTCTCAAGGGTTTTTCATTGGTGGCTCCGAACGGATTCGAACCATTGACACTTCGGGTATGAACCGAATGCTCTAGCCAACTGAGCTACGGAGCCGAATGGTTGCGGGGGAGGGACTTGAACCCTCGACCTCCGGGTTATGAGCCCGACGAGCTACCGAACTGCTCTACCCCGCGACGGATGGCGCTTTTTATGGCGCATGAAAGATAATACAGCAAATCAGGCTGTTTGTCAAGCATTTTTCAAAAATTCTGTCCTTGGCGTCCTGGAGGCGGGCGGCCCGATCCTTCGCGCCGAACCGAAATTGCTTGACTTTTTAGGCGCTATGGCTTATTATGTATGCGTATAAATACGCACAGCGTTTCTGCCGGGTTTTCCTGGATTGGGAGGAAAGCCGCATACGGCTATATTCCCGGGAAGAAAAAACGAAATAGGAAAGCAAAAAGCGAAAACGCTTGATAACTTGCTGAACAGGAGGGTTTCGTATGGCGGTATGTCTGAAAAAAGGGCAGAAGGTAGATTTGACCAAATCCAATCCCGGGCTGAAGAAGATCACGGTCGGCCTCGGCTGGGACGTGAACCAGTACGACAGCGGCGGGGATTTTGACCTGGACGCTTCCGCGTTCCTGCTGGGCGCCGGCGGCCGCGTGACGAAGGACGAGGATTTCGTGTTCTACAGCAACGCGAAGCATCCCTCCGGCTCGGTGGTTTACGGCGGCGATAACCGCACCGGCGCCGGCGAGGGCGACGATGAGCAGATCATGGTCGATCTGAGCGCCGTGCCCGCGGAGTACGAAAAGATCGCCTTCACCGTCACGATTTACGACGCGGCGGAGCGCCACCAGAACTTCGGCCAGGTGTCCAACGCTTTCGTGCGCATCGTGGATGACGCGACGGGCGCGGAGCTGATCCGCTACGATCTGGAAGAAGATTTTTCCATTGAGACCGCGATCGTTGTGGCGGAATTGTACCGGCACAACGGCGAATGGAAATTCAACGCGGTCGGCGCCGGCTATCAGGGCGGCCTGGAGGCCCTGTGCAGAAATTACGGCGTCAATGTGTAATCATCATTGCGCGCAGTGCGAAAAGGAGATATGAATTATGTCCGTCAGTCTTCAAAAGGGTCAGAAAATCAGTCTGGTAAAGCCCGGCGCGCCGGGGCTGAAAAAAGTCATGGTGGGCCTGGGCTGGGATGAAGTGGAGCAGAAAAAGCGCGGCCTGTTCGCCCCCAAGCCGCAGGATATCGACTGCGACGCGTCCGTGATCCTGTGCGGCGCGAACGGCAAGCTCATCAGCACCGACACCAAAAAATGCTGCGTCTACTTTGGCAACCTGCGCCACAGCAGCGGCGCGATCGTGCACCAGGGCGATAACCTGACCGGCGGCGGCGAGGGCGACGATGAGCAGATCATGATCGATCTGCCCGGCGTGCCCGCGGAAATCGATAAGCTGGTGTTCGTCGTGAATATCTACGACGGCACGGCGCGGCATCAGCATTTCGGCCTGATCCGCAACGCCTTTATCCGCATCGTGGATACGAGCAACAATACCGAGATCTGCCGCTTCAACCTCTCGGAGAATTACGAGGGCATGACCGGCATGATCGTGGGCGAGCTTTACCGCCACGAAAACGAATGGAAATTCAATGCCGTCGGGCAGGGCGTCAGGGAAGCCAGCCGGCTGCAGAACCTGCTCAACATGTATAATTAAAGGGGGAAGAGAACATGGCAGTCAGCCTTTCCAAAGGACAGCGCGTCAGTCTGGATAAAGGGGTCAAGCTTGCGCTGGTCGGCCTTGGCTGGGACACCAACCGCTATGACGGTTCCGCGGATTTTGACCTGGACGCCTCCGCTTTCATGCTGGGCGCGAACGGCAAAGTGCGCAAGGATGAAGATTTCATCTTCTACGGCAATCTGCAGAGCGCGGACGGCGCCGTGACCCATACGGGCGACAGCCTGCAGGGCGGCTCCGGCGGCGATGACGAAACCTTGTTTATCGACTTTTCCAAGGTGCCCGCCGACGTTGAAAAAATCGCCATCACGGTCACCATCTATGAAGCGCAGGAACGCGGCCAGAACTTCGGCCAGGTTTCCAACGCGTATGTCCGCGTCGCGCGCCGCAGCGGCGAAAACGATAACGTGGGCATCGAAGAATTGCGCTATGACCTGGGCGAGGATTTCTCCATTGAAACCGCGCTGGTGGTCTGCGAGATCTACCGCAGCGGCCCCACCTGGAAATTCAACGCGGTCGGCGCCGGCTATCAGGGCGGCCTGTATGCGCTGTGCAAGGCTTACGGCGTGAATGTGTGATTTGACGCCCGAAAAGCGGCATCCATCAGGGGAACAGGGCTTCTCTCTGTTCCCCGTTTCCATTCGGGAAGGAAAGGAGGCGGCGAGGGCATGAGCGCTTCGGGCCGTCGCTTTCGTATCAGCTTCAACGCCCCGGCGGTGCTGGGGTTTGTGGGGATCTGCGTGGCGGTGCAGGTTTTGAGCGTCTTGACCGGCGGGGCGAGCAACCGCGCCCTGTTCAGCGTGTACCGCTCCTCCTTTGCGGACCCGCTGGCGTACCTGCGCTGCATTTTCCATGTGTTCGGGCACGGGGATTGGAGCCATCTGATGAGCAATATGATGTACGTGCTCATCCTGGGCCCCATGCTGGAGGAAAAGTACGGCACCTCCAACATGATCTTTGTGATGCTCGTCACCGCGCTGGTCACCGGCGTGCTGAACCTGATCCTCTTTCCCGGCACGCGGCTGCTGGGCGCGAGCGGCATCGTGTTCGCCATGATCCTGCTCTCCTCCATCACCACCGAAAAGGAGGGCGCCATCCCGCTGTCCTTTATCCTGGTGGCGGCGCTCTACATCGGCCAGCAGATTTACGAGGGCATTTTCCTTCAGGACAACGTTTCCCAGCTGACGCACATCGCCGGGGGCGTGGTGGGCTCCGTGCTCGGGTTTATGATGAACAGAATGCAAAGAAATGCAAACCAGAGGTAACGCCATGTTTGCCAGAATCGACGCAGCAAGCCTTGCAGATCTCCTGCGGCCCATGCGGGAGCGCAAGCCCCGCCCGGGCGTTTATTTCGTGCGCCTGTGCTTTTTCGGCGCGGATATTCGGCAGACGCTGTGGGACTATCACGAAAAGGCGCGGCTGAGGGGCGTGGTGATCGAGGAGCAGATCACGAACCCGGACGAGCGCCAGCTGAGCTATCTGAGCGATGTGCTGGGCACGGATTTTGCGCCCGACGCGGATTTCATCGCCGCGAAGATGGCCAAATGGATGCCGCGGATGGCCGCGTCCAAGCGTCAGGAATTCGCCGCCAGCCTGGCCGCGCAGTTTGAGGAGCTCCGGAAAAAGGGCAAAAATGACAGTGTGCTCAAAAACATCTACTTCAAAATGATGTGCTGGATGTATTACCGCTTTGAGCGCCTGACCCTGAGCCTCGGCGACGATGATCCGCCCCGCGTGCTCTACGAGGGCAACAGCATCACCCAGCATGAGCTGATCCTGCTGCGCATCCTCTCCTCCATGGGCGCGGATATCCTTTTGCTTTCGCCAAAGGGCGACGCCGCGTATCTCAAGCAGGACCCCGAATCCAAGTATTCCCAATTGCTCCTTTCCTCCGGCGCGCCTTTCCCCGCGGATTTCAGCCTCAAAGCCTTCCGCAAGGAAATGCAGGAAAAGGCCAAGCCTGCCCCGGCGCCCGCGCCCCAGCCGTCAAGGCCCGCGCCTCAGCCGGCAAGACCCGCGCCCCAGCCGTCAAGGCCCGCGCCCCAGCCGGCAAAGAATGCGCCGCAGCCCGCCGTTCGTTCCCCCGCGGCCATCGACCCGGAAAAATACTTTACCAAGCCGCTGCGTCAAGCCTGCACCAACGCCTGGATGAAGGAAGCGAAGCTTTCCGAGATCCTCACCCCGCTGGCGGAACGCGGCGATGACCCCGCTCTCTTTTACAACGCCTTTCTCCGCGTCCGCGGCGCGGAGGATAAGCTGACGTACGTCAACGATCTGTACCAGTTCTATCAGCGCTTAAAGGAAACGAAGCGCGGCGTGGTGATCGTGGATGAGGGCCTGCCGACGCCAAGCCCCGACGAGGCCCAGAAGATCCGGCGGCGGAATTACCGTTCGACCGGGGAAATGATCGTGGACCTTGCGGGCAATCTGCCCTCCTGCGCGGACGTGGAATTGCAGCGGGCCATGCAGGCGGCGTTCGTTGCCGTGATGCAGCGGGCCGCGAAGGAAGAGCAAAACCTGAACCGCCTGGTGATCTCCGGCGTGTATCTGCTGTGCTTTATCCAGCGGTATCAGGGCGCGCTGTTCCAGGGCTACAAGGGCAGGGAGAACCCCGTGTTCCTGCTCCTGGGCGGCTGCAAAAACAAGCATGAGGCGCTGTATCTTTCCTTCCTTGGGCGCATCCCCGTGGACGCGGCGATCCTGGTCCCCGATCTTAGCCAGACCTGCGAGCTGAAGGATGAAACGCTGCTGGAGATCGGCGGCGCGGAATCGCTCGCCGTAAAGAAATTCCCCAGGGACACGGGCTCTTTGCAGATGCGGACCATGGCCGCCCACGCGCAGGACGATCTCACCGGCCTGCTCTACACGGATTCGGGCATGTACCGCACGCATCAGTTCGCCCAGGGCGACGCCATCACCCTGCAAACCACCATCGACGAAATCTTTATCCTGTGGGAGCAGGAGCTCCGCTTCCGCCCCAATTTCAGCACGAACAGCCAAACGGTGAACATGCCCGTGATCTACGCCAAGGTTTCCGGCGTTGAAAACGGCAAGGAAACGCCGTATTGGCAAAAGATCAAGCAGCTGCTCAATGATAAAAGCAACGTGCTCCTCGTTCCTTCCCTGCCCTTCCAGCAGCCGGGCGAAAGCAACGCCTTCCAGGCCCTGGCCTTAAAGGCGCTCAAAAACGGCGTCATCCGCCGCGACGCGCTGCGCCAGAACCGCCAGTATCCCTTCGCCCTGATCCGGGAGGAACTGCAGGAGCATATCTGGGACAAGGTGCAGTTGATGCTGGACCGCCGCCTGATCCGCGGCACGTTTGAAAACGGCACGGAATACACCGTGCTCGCCACCGTCCTGAACATGAAAAAGGAATTGGTGCGCCTCCTGCAAAAGTTCGATTTTACCAAGGTCAACCCCAAGGTTGTCTGCGTGAGCACGTCGGACAAGGCGGCCAGCCTCGAGGACGCGATCCTCTTTACCTTCCTGAACCTGGTTGGCTTCGACGTCGTCCTCTTCGTGCCCACCGGCTATCAGGTGATCGAAAACTACCTGAACGACAATCTGCCCGTGGAGCATCAGGCGGGCGATTATCTCTACGATCTGCGCACCCCCAATTTCGATACCCTGGCTCCGCTCAAAGGCCATTCGTGGCTCGATAATATATTGAAAAGAGGGAAATAACCATGGCAATGTCATTCAAGCGCCCCGAAGCCCCCACCGCCGTTCAGGCCCCCGCCGCGGCCGCGGATGTCATGGAAGTAAAATCCTATGACATTATCGCCGATCAGAAGGCCACGCAGCTGGCCCTTGCGCACTCCGACGAGGTGGAAAACCTGACCTCCACCCTCGACGTGAACGATCTCAACTCCATCGTCACCTTCGGCGCGACCACCGCCGAGGAAATCTCCAAAGCGTCGGATGTGGTGCTGCGCAGCATGAACATGGCCCAGCTGGACGAGTCCAGCAAAATGCTGCAAACCCTGGCGAAAATCATGGACCAGTTCGACCTGGACGAGATCCGCGATAATCCCTCTTTCTTTGGAAAGCTGCTGGGCAATATGAAAAAACAGCTGGACAAGATCCTGGCCAAGTATACCACCATGGGCGATCAGGTGGACAAGATCTACGTGCAGCTCAAGCAGTACGAGGGCGAGATCAAGCAATCGAACGAACGGCTGGAAACCATGTTCCAGGCGAACGTCGGCTATTTCCACGATCTGGAAAAATATATCGTGGCCGGCGATCAGGGCTGCCAGGAGATCCGCGATTATATCGCCCAGCTGCAATCGGAATATGAGCAGACCGGCGATCAGGCCATCACCTTTGAATTGCAGACCGTACAGCAGGCACTGACCATGCTCGAGCAGCGCACCCAGGATCTGCGCACCGCGGAAACCGTGGCGCTGCAGTCCATCCCCATGCTCAAAACCATCCAGTTCAGCAATATGAACCTGGTGCGCAAGATCAACTCCGCCTTCATCATCACCCTGCCCGTCTTCAAGCAGGCGCTGGCCCAGGCCATCATGCTCAAACGGCAGAAGATCCAGGCTGACGCCATGGCCGCCCTGGATGAGCGCACCAATGAAATGCTCCTCAAGAACGCCAAGAACACCGTGGAGCAGGCCAAGCTGACCACGCGCCTCGCCTCCGGCAGCTCCATCAAGGCGGATACGCTGGAAACCACCTGGCGCACCATCGTGGACGGCATCGAGGAGACCCGCAAGATCCAGGAGAACGCCAAGGCCCAGCGCCTGCAGGATCAGGCCAAGCTGGAGGCCATCAAGCAGGATTTCAAATCGCGTTACAGCATGCCCGCCCAAAAGTAAGGAGGAATCATCATGGCAGTCGAGCTGAAAAAAGGCCAAAAAGTCAATTTGGTCAAGAAAGGCGCGCCGATCGGAGAAATCTTGATTAACCTGAACTGGGATCAGCCGAAAAAACGCTTCCTGTTTTCCCCCAAGCCTATCGACCTGGACCTGGGCTGCCTCTATGAACTGCAGGACGGCAGCAAGGGCGTCGTGCAGGCCCTGGGCAAATCATTCGGAAGCCTGAACGCGCCGCCCTATATCGCCCTGGACGGGGACGACCGCACCGGCGCGTCCGCCGCGGGCGAAAACCTGCGCGTCAACGGCGCCATGATCCCCAAGATCAAGCGCCTGCTGGTCTTCACCTTCATCTATGAGGGCATCGCCAATTGGCAGCAGGCCAACGGCATCGTCACGCTCCGCTATCCGGGGAGCGAGGATATCATCGTCCGCATGGATGAATACGGCACCACCCAGCGCATGTGCGCGATCGCCCTGCTCGAAAATACCGCCGGCGATACCCTCAGCATCGAAAAACAGATCAAGTTCTTCGATAAGCATTCCACCATGGACAGGGCCTATTCGTGGGGCATGAATTGGGTCCCGGGCAGAAAATAAAGGGTTCTTCACGGCTTGTTAGGGAATCGTTCGATCAACCCAAAATCCTTTGATGTCATCCTGAGCATCACGGAGCGAAGCGGAGTGAAAAGCGAAGGATCTCACTGTAACGGCGTAAACCATGCAGCATATATCCCGGCCATGAGATTCTTCACTCGCCGCATCCGTATCGCGGCGGTTCAGAATGACAGGAGTGGCCGCATCCGTATAGCGCCTGCTCAGAATGACAGGAAGAGCGAGCGCCTGTTCAGAATACCATTTACACCCCCACACCGAAGAAAAGAGGGATGCCCCATGAAGCGGATCGGAAGCGTTTTGACGGCCCTGGTACTGCTCCAGTGCGCCCTGGTGACGGCGCTGCCCGCGTCCGCGCGGGCGGACGGGTCTGAACTGAATTACGTGGAATTTTCCTACAATGGCCGGAGCTATCTGCTCACGGTGGGCTCCCAGGCGCGCTTCAGCGACGTTTATACATCGCTCGGCCTGAGCGGCACTCTGCGGGGCATCAAAGCGTACAGCGATCCCCGGGTGGGCGGCATGCCCCCCCTCCAGCGCATGGATGGACTTCGTCCCGCACGAAGACGATAATCACAATTGGTGGGCCGAATCCTATCGGCCGCTGCCCTCCGAGCAATGGGTGGAGGTGGTCCTCGGCGGCACGTCGTATGATGACGGGACGTCGTATCGCATCACGCTGAAGCCCCGGTCTCCTCTGGTCGCAGGGATCCCCGCTGTAGATATTGGTTCCTTATATTTAATGGCGTCGAATGGCTCGTGATCGGCAAGACCAATGATCGGTACCTCCTCATCTCCTATACTACGCATAGTGACCGCTGCTCATGGGCTGACGCGTTGGCGTACTGCAATGCGGTATACAACGGCTTTTCCGCCCTCGAAAAGGCCGCGGTGATGAGCGTGTCAACGTATGATTGTCCAATTGTTGTAGGCATAAACAATTACGCCGCCGCTGAACTGAACGGTGCAAAGCTGTTCCTTCTGTCCGCATCGGAAACAGATACCTATCTCCCATACGGCAATGATGATAGAGCACCGCAATTCAACTGGTGGACACGATCCCACACAAGCGACAAAAGTCTTATAGTTAATATAGGCGATAATCCTCGTTTTCTTTCCATAAACGTGAACAATACAAATTATGCTAGTGCACGCCCCGCTTTCGTGCTGGATCGGTCCGCCGTACTCTTTGAGTCAGAAAAGGATGGTAATTATATGGGCAAACCCGCCGCGAACAGCGGCTTTGGCGTGTTCCGTGACCCCGGCACTGCCCAGCGCAAACTGACGCTGCTGGACAGCTCCCGCAGCGGCTTTGCCGCCAGCGCAGGCAGCAGCACCGTCGCGCCGGGCGGCACGCTGGCCGTGACGTACAGCGGCGCGAAAACCGGAACCAACGAATACGTTTCCGCCATGATCACGGACCGCTGCTGCGACGGCGGCACCATCATCAACTACAAGCTGCCCAGGACCGGGGACGACGCCAACCTGACCCTGTGGTTTGGGTGCGTACTGGGAGGGCTGACGGCCCTTGCCCTCACCGTTTCTGCCGGGAAACGGAAGAAAGCAAACAGCAAATGAACATATTCTCAGCAGGGCATATCAGAGAAAGCGCTGATATGCCCTGCTTCTATACAGGGAGAACAAATTGATGCGGCTGGCAGATAACAGCCAGAAAAAACAGCGCGGAGAACAATGGCACGCAGATGGGACGGAATCAGCCGCTTGCGCAAACTTACAAAAGCGCAAACTTACAAAATAAAATAATACTTAACAAAACAGGAAGGGTATGGTATAATCAGAATGATTTTTTATCCCCGTATGCTTTCATGAAACGAGGAGGACGCGGACGGATGGATGCTTACAAGCTGCTCATTACGGGTGGGATCCCGCTGGTGGGGGAAACCTATGTTTCCGGCGGGAAGAATACATCCGTTGCCGTGATCCCGGCCACGTTGCTATCGGACGAGCCGTGCACCATTGAAAACCTGCCGGATATCGAGGACGTGCGCGTGCTGACGGATATCCTGACGGACCTTGGCGCGCAGGTGGATTATCAGCCGGAGCACCGGCGCATGACCGTGGACCCCCGCAACGTGAACTCCTATCTGGTGCCCTACCGGCAGAGCCAGCGCATGCGCGCGAGCTATTATATGCTGGGCGCGCTTCTGGGCCGCTTTGGCCAGGCCGAGGTGGGCTATCCCGGCGGCTGCTCCATCGGGGCCCGGCCTGTGGACCAGCACATCAAGGCTTTCCGCGCCATGGGCGCGCAGGTGGAGGAACGCGGCGCGGTCATCTCCGCCAAGGGCCGCATGAAGGGCACCCCCGTATATTTTGACCGCATCACCGTGGGCGGCACCATCAACGCCATGCTGGCCGCCGCGAAGGCGGAAGGGAACACGGTGCTCTATAACGCCGCCAAGGAGCCCCACGTGGTCGACCTGGCCAACTTCCTAAACTCCATGGGCTGCCGCGTCAAGGGCGCCGGCACGGACACCATCCGCATCTCGGGCGCAAGGCGGCTGCACGGCAGCGTCTATACCGTGATCCCCGACCAGATCGAGACCGGAACGCTCATGATCGCCGCCGCCGCCACAAGGGGCGATGTGGTGATCCGCGGCTGCATCCCCACCCACATGGAAGCGCTGACGGCCAAGCTGCTCGAAATGGGCGTCGCGGTCAGCGATATGGACGACGCCATCCGCGTGCGCACCGTGCGCGGGCACCGGGCCGTCAACATCAAAACCCAGGAATATCCCGGCTTCCCCACCGATCTGCAGCAGCCCATGAGCGCCCTGCTCACCCGGGCCAACGGCGATTCGGTGGTGATCGAAACGATTTTTGAACAGCGGTTCAAGCACCTGATGGAAATGCAGCGCATGGGCGCCCGCGTCCGCATCCTGGACCAGACCGCCATTATCGAGGGCGTGCCGGAGCTTTACGGCGCGCCCGTCACCGCCACGGACCTGAGGGCCGGGGCCGCGCTGGTGATCGCCGGGCTGATGGCCAACGGCACCACCGAAATCTACGAGCCCAGCTATATCGAACGGGGCTATGAGCATATCGAAGAAAAGCTGCGGACGCTGGGCGCGAACATCCGCAGGGAACCGCTGGAGGAATAAGGGCTGCCGTTTCCGCAAACGGGAACGGCGCGCGGAGAGTATCCGGCGCGCGGAACAAAGGGGACATCGTAAATTGAACGCCTTTCAGACATTGGGCCTTAAGGATGACGCGGACGAAGCGCAGGTTCGCCAGGCGTATCATCAGCAGGTGAAAGCCTGCCATCCCGATCAATTCGAGGATCAGAAACAGCAGCAGCAGGCCCAGGAAAAGCTGATCCAGCTGAACCTGGCCTATGAAGAAGCCCTGCGAAAAGCCGCGGAACAGCCCGCGGCGGCTTCGCACACGCTTTCGGGCGAGGAAGCAAAGCGCCTGGCCAAAAAACTGCTGGAGCAGCAGCGCTATGAAAGCGCCCTGCTGCAATTGAGCCACGCCGAAACGAGGGACGACGAATGGTATTATATCCACGGAAAGCTGCTCATGGGCATGCACCAATATAATACCGCGCACCAGTCCTTCCGCGAAGCGGTGCGCCTCCAGCCGGAAAACAACGAATACCGCAAAGGCGCGCTGGACGCCGCCGTGGCGGTAAAGAACCAGCAGAAATGGACGTACCGCGTATCGGAATGGGCCAGGCATTTGATCCATACGCGCAACAAGACGTAAAGAGCGTAATAACGATGGGAGGATGGACGCGGCCCGCTGCCGGCCGCGCTTGAAGCAGCATGAATTTGCCCAATAAACTCACGATCGCGCGGATCTTATTGATCCCCGTCTGCCTTTTCCTGTGGGCGCAGGGCTGGGCAGTGCCCGCCGCAGCCGTATTCGCCGCCGCGGCGGTTACGGATTTTTTGGACGGGTATATCGCCCGGAAAAAGAACCTGGTCACGGTGTTCGGCAAGTTCGCCGATCCCGTGGCGGACAAGATCCTGGTATTGACCGCCATGGTGTTCCTGTGCGCGGACGGGCGGCTGCCCGCCTGGGCGGTGAGCGTCGTGGCGGCCAGGGAATTGATGGTGGACGGGCTTCGGCTGGTGGCCGTCGGCAAAGGAAACGTGATCGCCGCCGGCTGGGCCGGAAAGATCAAAACCAACGTGCAGTATTTCTGCGTATTGGCGGGCATGCTCCTGCCCCTCGGGCATTGGGTGACCCTCGCGCTCGCGATCCTTATGTGCGCCCTCACCGTGTATTCCGGCGCGCAGTACCTGTGGGGCTACCGCGACGTATTCCGGCAGGATGCGAAGTGATGGATTTCCCTTGACGAAAGCGAACGGATGTTCTATAATAAACGCGGCCCGCGGCGAAAGAAGGACAGGGCGGCGTTTTGTTTCATACAGGCGCGTCAAGCGCTGCGATTGATAAGGAGAGAAAACAGTTATGGCGAAAAAGGATTCCGCGAAGAAGGACCTGAAGGTGGACAACACCCAGCAGGAAAAGATGAAGGCGCTGGAGCAGACCTTATCCAGCCTGGAAAAAGAGTTTGGCAAGGGCACGGTGATGAAGCTGGGCGAAAAGACGGCCATGCAGGTGGACGTGGTGCCCACGGGGTGCCTGGATCTGGACATGGCGCTGGGCGTGGGCGGCATTCCGCGCGGCCGCATCGTGGAGGTGTTCGGCCCGGAATCCAGCGGCAAAACGACGGTGGCGCTGCATGTGGTGGCCCAGGTGCAGAAGATGGGCGGCGCGGCGGCCTTCATCGACGCGGAGCACGCGCTTGACCCCGCTTACGCCAAGAACCTGGGCGTGAATATTGACGAGCTCTACGTCAGCCAGCCCAATTGCGGCGAGGATGCGCTGGAGATCGCCGAAGCGCTGCTGCGCTCGGGCGCGATCGACATCGTGGTGATCGACTCGGTGGCCGCGCTGGTGCCGCGCGCCGAAATCGACGGCGAAATGGGCGATTCCTTCGTGGGCATCCAGGCGCGCCTGATGAGCCAGGCGATGCGCAAGCTGACCGGCGTGGTTGCCAAAACCAACGCCATCGCCCTGTTCATCAACCAGATCCGCGAAAAAGTGGGCGTCATGTACGGCAATCCCGAGACCACGCCCGGCGGCCGGGCCCTCAAATTCTACGCTTCCGTGCGTCTGGACGTGCGGCGCGGCGAGCAGTTAAAGAACGGCAGCGAAGTGATCGGCAACCGCACGAAGGTGAAGGTGGTCAAGAACAAGGTGGCCCCGCCCTTCCGCACCTGCGAATTCGATCTGATCTACGGCCAGGGCATCAGCCGCGAGGGCAGCCTGCTCGACGCCGCCGTGGCCCGGGATATCATCGTGAAATCCGGCGCGTGGTTCTCCTACAACGACCAACGCATCGCCCAGGGCCGCGACAACGCCAGGCTGTACTTAAAGGAGCATCCCGAGGTCGCGGACGAGATCGACGCCCTGCTGCGCCAGCAGATGGCGCAGGTGACCGTGCCCGCCCTGGATGACGGCGATATTCCCGAAATGGATCTGGACGCGGACGACAGCCATGAAGAATGAGCGCGCGCACGGCCCGGAGCAGCCAAAGTGCGATCTGTGCCGGATCGAAATGGACCGCGTGGGCGTCAAGGCCGGGGCGGACGTGCTGGTGGAGGACGTGAGCTTTCACATCCACTGCGGGCAGCTGACCGCCCTGGTCGGCCCGAACGGCGCGGGCAAAACCACCCTGCTCCAGGCGCTGCTCGGCCAGCGGCCCCATACGGGGCGCATCCGCCATGTGGACGCGGACGGGCATGATTTTCCCGCGCCGCGCGTGGGCTATGTGCCCCAGCAATTGCCCTTTGACCGGGAAATGCCCCTGACCGTGTGCGATCTGATGGCGGCGGCGCTGTCCCGCCGCGCGGTATGGACGGGGATCAAAAAATCCATGCGCGAAAAGGTGCACGCGGCGCTGGAAGAAACCCAGGCCGCCGCCCTGATCGATAAGCGCCTGGGCGCGCTCAGCGGCGGCGAATTGCAGCGCGTGCTGCTCGCCATGGCGCTGACGCCCATTCCCGATCTGCTGGTATTGGATGAGCCCGTTTCCGGTGTGGACCAGAACGGGCTTTCCCTGTTTCTGCAAACGGTTTCCGCCCTGCGCAAGAGCCATCATCTGGCCATCCTGATGGTGAGCCACGATTGGGATCTGGTGCGGAGGTACGCGGATTATGTGGTGCTGGTCCGCCAGACCGTGCTCAAGGCCGGAACGCCCCAGGAGGTTTTTTCCTCCCCGGAATTTGCGAACGTTTTCCGGGGCGAGATTCCCGGCCTGGAGCGCGACGCTTCCGCCGGCGCGCAGTTCATGCCCGGGCGGGAAAAAGAAGAAAAAAAGCCCGGCTGACCGCGGCGCCGCGAGAATAAGAGGGGGGATGTGCGTGTGACCATCGCGGTTTACGAAGCGACGGCGGCCGTTTCCATGCTGCTGACGATCGTGTACATGTTTATCTGGCACAAGCATTGCGACGTGCATATCACGCTCACCTTTGTTTTTGTGCCGCTGGTCAACGTCGCGTATGTGCTGCTCTACCGCTCTAAGACCCTGGAAGCGGCGCTGAACGCGGTCAAGATCATGTACCTGGGCGGGTGCTTCCTGATCCTGATTCTGACGCTGATCGTGTTCAGCCTTTGCCACATCTATTTGAACCGCTGGGTGCGGGTGAGCATGCTGATCGCGAGCACGCTGGCCTACTGCGCGGTGCTGACCATCGGGCATTCGCCGCTTTTTTACAGCGAGGTTTCGTTTGAGGTGGTCAACGGCATCGGCGTGCTGCATAAGACGTACGGCCCGGCGCACACGGCGGTGTTCGCCATGATTTCGTGCTATTACGCCATGAGCATCGGGGCCATGGGGTACGCTTGTTTCCGGAAAAAACAGGTGTCCAACAGGCTGATTTACCTACTGTTCCTGCCGGTGGGCCTGGCGCTGGTCACGTATTACGCCGGCCGCTTTTTCAGCATGGACACGGAATTGCTGCCCTTTGCCTATACCATCGCGCAGGTGCTGTACCTCATCATCATCGCCCGCATCAACCTCTACGACATTACCGACACCGCCATTGATTCCCTGGTGGAATCCGGCGACGAGGGCATCATTTCCTTCGACCAGAATTACCGCTACCTGGGCAGCAACGGCACGGCAAAGGCCGTGTTCCCACAGCTGAGATCCCTGAAGGTGGATCACGACATTTCCCGGAGCCTCTTCGCGAAGGAAACCATGCTCAAATGGCTCCTGGACTACCAGCAGGACGCTTCCCAGAATTACGCGCTCTATGAAAAGGACGGCAAAACCTACCGCGTGCAGATCAGCGATCTGTACAACCATAAGCGCAAACGCGGCTATCAGTTCATCGTAAAGGACGATACGAAGAACCAGCAGTATATCCATCTGCTCAATACCTTCAACTCCCAGCTGCAAACCGAGGTGGCGCAAAAGACCGCGCATATCGTGGAGATGCACGATAATCTGATCATGAGCCTTGCCACCATGGTTGAAAGCCGCGACAATTCCACGGGCGGGCATATCCGCAGGACCAGCGAAGGGGTGCGGCTGCTGATCGATGAAATGACGAAGGACCCGAATACGGGCATTTCGGATTCGTTCCGCAAAAACATCATCAAGGCCGCGCCTATGCACGACCTGGGCAAGATCGCCGTAGACGATGTGATCCTGCGCAAGCCCGGCCGCTTCACGCCGGAGGAATTTGAAAAGATGAAATCCCACGCCGCCGAAGGCGCGCGCATCGTCCATGAGGTGCTCAAGGCTACGGACGATCTGGAATTTCATCTGCTGGCCGAAAACGTGGCGCATTACCATCATGAACGCTGGGACGGCTCGGGCTACCCGGAGGGCCTGAAGGGCGAAAAAATCCCCCTCGAGGCCCGGATCATGGCCATCGCGGACGTGTACGACGCGCTCGTGAGCAAGCGCGTGTACAAGGACAGCATGTCCTTCTCGCAGGCCGATCAGATCATCACCGAAGGCATGGGCAAACATTTTGACCCCATGCTCAAGCCCTATTACGACGCCGCCCGCCCCAAGCTCGAAGCGTATTACAGCGCTTTGGAGCAACCCTGAAAGCGAGGCATCCCCTTTGGCAGAGATTTACCGGATCATGAACGCCCTGCTGCCCTTTGAGTGCTTTGAAATGGATTTTATGAAGCGCGGGCTGCTGGCGGTCCTGCTGCTCACGCCGCTGCTGGCGCTGCTTGGCACCATGGCGGTGAACCGCCGCATGGCGTTTTTTTCGGACGCCCTGGGCCATAGCGCCTTGTGCGGGGTGGGCCTGGGCATGCTGCTGGGCATCCAGAGCCAGCTGATCAGCATGCTGGTTTTCGGCGTTGTCTGGGCGATCATGATTTCCCGCATCAACCGCACGGGCGGCGCTTCGGCGGATACGATCATCAGCGTTTTTTCCTCCACCGGCATCGCCCTGGGCTTATTGATTTTGAGCCGGAACGGCAGCTTCGCCAAGTATTCCTCCCTTTTAGCGGGCGACATCGTGAGCGTGCCGGAGGGCGATCTGCTCTATCTGGCGCTGGCCCTGCCGCTGGGCGTCGCCGCCTGGGCGGCCTTGTATAACCATCTGCTGCTCACGGCGGTCAACCCGGCCCTGGCGCAGAGCCGCGGCGTCAAAACCAAGTGGGTGGAATACGCGTTCGTCGCGCTGGTGGCCGTCGTGGTCATGCTGTCCATCCGCTGGGTCGGGGTGCTGCTCATCAACGCCCTGCTGATCCTGCCCGCCGCCGCCGCGCGCAATGTTTCGCGCACCGCCCGGCAGCACGCGCTGTTCAGCGTCCTGATCGGCCTTATCTGCGGCGTCGCGGGCCTGACGATTTCTTATTATCTGGAAAATACGGGCGCCGGGGCCGCCATCGTCCTGTGCGCCGCCTTGTGCTACGCGCTCACGCTGCCGCTCAGAAAGCGCGTCAGATAACCCGGGCGAATCGGTAAAGAATGTTTTCCCAAAACGTCAAATGCCCTTCCCGCGGCAAGCATGGGAAGGACATTCGTTTTTTTGCGGATCATTCTTTTCTTTTTCCGCTGCTGATAAAGGCGATCAGCGTTTCCAGATCGTCAAATTCGTCATAATCGCCCATGATGCCCTCGCGGTGGTAGACGACGCCGGCGCGCTCGTTGCGCTCCAGGCAATCGAGCAGCGCCTCCAGCCCGTAGCGCCGCGCGAATTCCGCGAACGCCCGCGGCTTGATCTTCTCCGCGTACAGGCCCTTTTGGCACGCTGCCGGCTCGCATTCATAGCAGCCGTTCAGGCGCTTTTCGATGACGCATTTACGGTTTTCGCACCACTGGGCGTCCTTGCACCAGGAAAGCTCCAAAAACCCGTCGCGTTTGCAGCCCTTGCACGCCGCGTTTTCCGAGCACAGGCAACAGGCCAGGCCGCACCGGGCAATCCCTAATTCCCGTTTCATTCGCATTCATTCACCTTCTGCCAATGATATTGAAAATGTCACCGCGTCCAATCCTTGCACACGTCCACCCAGCCGGCGCAGCCGGAAAGCGCTTCCAGCTCGGGCAAGGTAAGCTCAATGGCGCTGTTGCTGCTCCCGCAGGCGGGGAACACGGTGGAAAAGCGCTTGAGGGACGCGTCCAGATAGACTTTGACGCCGGGGTTCACCGCGAACGGGCACACGCCGCCGACCGCGTGGCCGACGAGGCGTTCGGTGTCCTCGGGGGAGAGCATCTTGGCCTTGACGCCAAACTGCGCTTTATATTTGGCGTTATCCACCCGGGCGTCGCCGGCCGCGACCACCAGGATCGCTTCGCCGCTGACCGAAAAGGACAGGGACTTGGCGATCCGGCAGCCTTCGCAGCCCAGCGCCTGCGCGGCCAATTCCACCGTCGCGCTGGACACGGTGAATTCAAGCACCCGGTCCGCCATGTTTTTTTCCGCGAGGAACGCTTTTACTTTTTCAATCGACGACATCCTTTTCTCCTCCGATAAATTCTTTTACGCACCGGCGGTACGCCGAAACGGGATCCTGGGCGCGGGTGATGGGCCGGCCCACCACGATCAAATCGCTGCCGCCAAGGCGCGCCTTTTCGGGCGTCATAACGCGTGACTGATCGTCGGACGCGCTGTCCGCAAAGCGGATGCCGGGGGTGACCGTGGCATAGTCCGGGCCGCAGGCGTCTTTCACGAGCGCCGCCTCGAGCGGCGAGCAAACCACGCCGTCCAGGCCCGCGTCCTTCGCGTTCTGGGCGTAGGCGCGCACGGTGTCCGGCATGGAAGAAGCGATGAGCAATTCCTTGCGCATGCGCTCCTCGCTGGTGGAGGTAAGCTGCGTGACGGCAAGCAGCATCGGGCGGGAGCCGTCCTCCCGCGTCAGGCCCTCCAGGGCGGCGCGCATCATCTCGATGGTGCCCGCGGCGTGGACGTTCACCATATCCACGTCGAGGCGGGAGAGCACGCGCATGGCGGATCTGACGGTGTTGGGGATGTCATGCAGCTTTAAGTCCAGAAAAATCTTGTGGCCCCGGGCTTTGATTTCCCGGACGATCTGCGGCCCTTCGGCGTAAAACAGCTCCATGCCGATCTTGACGAAGGGCTTTTCCTCCCGGAACCGGTCCAGGAACGCGTACACCTCCCGCGCGGAGGGAAAATCCAGGGCAATGATGACATCGTGGTTCATGCGGCAGCACCTCCTATGATTTCCTGTAAGGACCGGATACCGAGCTTTTCCATTTCTTCGGGCAATTGTTCAACGATCTCTTTGCAGGCGTAAGGGTTCACCAGGTTCGCCGCGCCGACCTGCACCGCCGTGGCCCCGCAGAGCATCATCTCGATCACGTCCCGCGCGCAGGACACGCCGCCCATGCCCATGAGCGGGATCTTCACGGCCCGATAGACCTGATAGACCATCCGCAGCGCCACCGGGAAGACCGCCGGGCCGGAAAGGCCGCCCATCCCATTGGCCAGGACGGGCTTTTTTGTTTTGAGGTCCACCCGCATGCCCAGCAGCGTATTGATGAGCGACAGGCCGTCCGCGCCCGCGTCCTCGCACGCCTTGGCGATGGAAACGATGTCGGTGACGTTCGGCGAAAGCTTGACGAACACCGGCTTTTTCGTGACCGCCCTGACCGCCTTTGCGACTTCCGCGGCGCAATCCGCTCTGGTGCCAAAGGCCATGCCGCCGCCGTGCACGTTCGGGCAGGAAATGTTCACTTCCAGGATGCCCACCTGTTCCTCGGCGTCAAGCAGGCGGCAGGTTTCCACGTATTCCTCGACCGAAAAGCCGCTCACGTTCGCGATCACGGGCTTATGGAAATATGTTTTCATTTCGGGCAGCTCGTGCGCGATCACATGGCGGACGCCGGGATTTTGCAGGCCGACGGCGTTGAGCATGCCGCCCGGCGTTTCCGCGATGCGGGGGGTGGGGTTGCCAAAGCGCGGCTCCAGGGTCGTGCCCTTGAAGGAAAAGGAGCCCAGGCAGCTGATGTCGTAAAACTGTGAAAATTCCTTCCCGTAGCCGAAGCATCCGCTGGCGGGGATCACCGGGTTTTCCAGCTTCAGGCCGCACAGATCGACGGACAGATTCACCATGTCAATTCCTCCTTCCGGAACACGGGCCCATCCTTGCACACGCGCTTGGGGCCGTTCCTGGTCTGGATGGTGCAGCCCATGCACGCTCCGAAGCCGCAGGCCATGCGCTCCTCCAAAGAAAGCTGGCCGGCTGTTTTGCACGTTTTGTATACCGCCTGGAGCATGGGCAGCGGGCCGCAGGCGAAGAAGGAATCATAGCCTTCCGGCAGCGCGTCGGTCACGAAGCCCTTTTGTCCGGCGCTGCCGTCCACGGTGGCAAGCAGCACCGGCACGTCCAGATCCTCAAAGGAATCCAGGAGGAAAACTTCCTCCGCCTTGTTAAAGCCCAAGCACACGATGGGTTCCGCTCCCTGCGCGATCAGGGCTTTGGCGAGCGCGTACAGCGGCGGGACGCCCGCGCCCCCGCCGATCACCAGCGGATGTGCCCCGGCGTTTGAAAGGTCGTACCCGTTGCCAAGGCCGTTCAAAATGTCCAGCATGCCGCCGATTTCCATGCGGGAAAGGGCGTCCGTGCCCTGACCGACCGCTTTGTAGATCAGGGTCATGCCGTTTTCGTCCCAGTCGCACAGGGAGATGGGCCGGCGCAGGTAAAAGCCGGGGATCCGGATCTGGCAAAACTGGCCGGGCGCCTTCACCATAGAGGTGTCGCCCGCCAGATCCAGCAGGAACACGCCGGGGGCGATGGGGGTGTTTTCAATGATTTGGTATTGCATGGGATCCTCCTGCCCGGCGACGGATTCAGCCGTTGTCCTTCTTTGTCATTTTGGCATACCCGTTTTCAAACGTTTTTCTTTGATCGTATGCGTCCATCTCCGCTTTCGACAGATCGCCTTTCCCGTCATAACGGTAAAATCTGCCGCTTTGCGCGACGACCTCCAACACGCAGTAGTCCTCGTCGTCGACGCCCTTCGGATAGTATTTTTCGTCGCCCTCGTTCCACAGAAGCGCTTTATATTCGCGGTCAAAATGAACGGCCGCCTCGCCGTGCAGGCAAACCCCTTCAAACGCGGCGTCGTCTGAAAAATACAGGCAGACGCTTTTGTTTTTCAGCAGGCTTTGGATATGCGCGGAGCTTGTGTTCGTCGAGATCAGGTGCCTGCCCAAGCCCTTATGCCATACGCAGAAAACCCGGCGCACGTTTGGCCTGCCGCTCTCGTCGGCATATCCGATCGTCGCGAACAGGGAACGGTCGATCAGGTTCATGATTTCATCCTTCGTCATGTTTTTTCCTCCATATATCCCGGTTTTGATTTCAGGCTGAAAACCGTGCAGCCGGCAACCTCGCAAATATCCGTTTACAGCTTGCAAATCAGCTTTACCTTCAGCGTTCTTCGGGTAAGGAATTCCGCGTTCGGGTCCATGACCGTTCTCGGGTGCTGATAGATATCGGTTCCAATTTCAACAGGCTCGTCGATCCTGTACAGATAGCCGGGCTCTTTTCCGTTGTGACAGATCACGCCATGGTCGTCATACGAAAGCCGGGTCGGCTGATGGGAAAACGCTTCCGCCAGTTCCTTCCACTGCGTGACCGTGCTGTTGGGCCTCAATTCGGCAAAAACCCGATTGGAACCATGATACCATATCCCATTCGGTTCAATATTGATTACCACGCCGCTTCCCCTCCGCTGATTTGTTATCCAAGATGCCTATTCCTTTGCGCCTTCTTTGGTTCTTTCTTGGGCTCCAAGAAAGAACACGTCCCTCCTCCCCTTACTCCGCGTCGATGGTGGAAATGCCCAGGGTGATTTCCTCCAACACGTCCAGCAGCACGCGCACGGTATCCAGGGCGGTGAACATGGTCACGTTGTTTTCCGCCGCGCACTGGCGGATGAGCGCGCCGTCCGATTCATGGGCGAAGGAGCCGGGGTCGCGGGTGGAGACGACATAATTGACGTGCCCGCGGCGGAGGGATTCGAGGATTTCCTCGCTGCCCTGGCTCAGCTTCTTTTTGACGCGCGTGCGGATGCCGTGGCTTTTGAGGAAGGCCGCGGTGCCGCTGGTTGCCTCGATGTTGAAGCCCAGGTTATAGAACCTGCGGATCAGGGGCAGGGCCTCGTCCTTGTCCTGATCGGCGATGGTGACGAAGATGGTGCCGTAATTGGCCACGTTCATGCCGCTGGACTGCATGGCCTTATAGAGCGCGCGGGTGAGGGATTTATCGTAGCCGATGGCCTCGCCGGTGGATTTCATTTCCGGGGTCAGGTACGCGTCCATGCCGCGCAGCTTGGAAAAGGAGAAGGCCGGGGCCTTGACGTACCAGCGCTTCTTTTCTTCCGGATAAAGCGCGGTGATGCCCTGCTCCTTTAAGGAAACGCCCAGCATCACGCGCGTGGCGATGTCGGCCAGGGGCCAGCCGGTGGCTTTTGACAGGAAGGGAACCGTGCGGGAGGAGCGGGGGTTCACCTCGATCACGCAGACCTTTTCCTGCTTATCCACGATGAACTGGATGTTGAACAGCCCCCGGATGCCGATGCCAAGGCCCAGCCGCCGCGTGTAATCCAGCATGGTTTCCTTGGCGTGCTTTGACACGGAGAAGGTCGGGTACACCGAAATGGAATCGCCCGAGTGCACGCCCGTGCGCTCCACGTGCTCCATGATGCCCGGCACGAACACGCTTTCCCCGTCGCAGACCGCGTCCACCTCCAGCTCCTTGCCGGTGATGTACTTGTCCACCAGCACGGGCCGGTCCGGGCTTATATCCACGGCGGATCGGAGGTAATGCCGAAGGCCCTTTTCCTCCGCCACGATCATCATCGCGCGGCCGCCCAGCACGAAGGAGGGCCGCACCAGAACGGGATAGCCGATCTTTTCCGCCACCTTCACGCCGTCCTCCACGTTGGTGACGGCCTGGCCCTGGGGCTGCGGGATGCCCAATTCCTCCATGATCTTTTCAAAGGAATCGCGGTTTTCGGCCCGGTCGATGGCCTCGACGCCGGTGCCGATGATTTTGACGCCGCGCTTCGCCAGGGGCTCGGCCAGGTTGATGGCGGTCTGGCCGCCCAGGGACACCACGATGCCCTCGGGCCGCTCCATTTCCACCACGTTCATCACGTCCTCCACCGTGAGCGGCTCAAAATAGAGCTTGTCGCTGGTGGTGTAATCGGTGGACACGGTTTCGGGGTTGTTGTTGATGACGATGGCCTCGTACCCGGCATTCCGGATGGTCCAGATCGCATGCACGGTGGAATAATCGAACTCCACGCCCTGGCCGATGCGGATGGGGCCGGAGCCGAGCACGACGATCTTCTTCCGATCGGACACTACGGATTCGTTTTCATCCTCATAGGTGGAATAGAAGTAGGGCACATAGGATTCAAACTCGCTGGCGCAGGTGTCGATCATCTTGTAGACCGGCACGATGCCCCATTGCCTGCGCAGGGCGTAAACGTCCTCCTCCTTCATGCCCCAGGCCTGGGCCACGTAATGATCGGAAAAGCCCATGCGCTTGGCCTGGTAAAGCGTTTCCCGCTCCCCGGGATGGGCGAAAAGCTCCTTTTCATAGTCCACGATGTTCCTGATCTTGTCCAGGAACAGCATGTCGATCTGGGTCGCGTTGTAAATGAGGCCCAGGTCCACGCCGTTGCGGATCAGCTGGGCGATGGCGAAGACGCGCTGATCGCTGCCGTCGCGGATATAGGAGAGCAGATAGTCGCTGGACACCTCGCGGAACTTTTCGGAATAGACATGCCAGGCCCCGGTTTCGAGCGAGCGCAGGGCCTTTAGGAGGCTTTCCTCGATGGTGCGGCCGACGCTCATCACTTCGCCGGTGGCCTTCATTTGCGTGGAAAGCTTGTTGGACGCGCCGTCGAGCTTATCGAACGGGAAGCGCGCAATTTTGGTGACCACGTAATCGAGGGACGGCTCAAAGCAGGCGGGGGTGTTGGCAAGCGGGATCTCGTCCAGCCGCAGGCCCACCGCCACCTTCGCGCTCACCCGCGCGATGGGATAGCCCGTCGCCTTGCTCGCCAAAGCGGAGGAGCGGGATACGCGCGGGTTCACCTCGATCAGGTAATAGCGGAAGGAATTGGGGTCGAGCGCGAACTGCACGTTGCAGCCGCCCTCGATGCCCAGGGCGCGGATGATCTTGAGCGCGCTGTCGCGGAGCAGCTGGTATTCCTTGTTGGTGAGCGTCTGGCTCGGGGCCACCACGATGCTGTCGCCCGTGTGCACGCCCACGGGGTCGATGTTTTCCATGTTGCAGATGGCGATGGCGGTATCGTTGCCGTCGCGCATCACCTCGTATTCGATTTCCTTATAGCCCTTGATGGATTTTTCCACCAGCACCTGGTGCACGGGGCTGAGCTTCAGGGCGTTCGCGGCCAGCGCGCGCATTTCCTCTTCGTCGTCCGCAAAGCCGCCGCCGGTGCCGCCCAGGGTGAAGGCGGGGCGCAGCACCACGGGATAGCCGATCTCCGATGCGGCGGTAAGCGCTTCGTCCAGGTTATTGGCGATTTGGCTGGGCAAAACGGGCTCGCCCAGGCGCAGGCACAGGTCCTTGAACTTTTCCCGGTCCTCCGCCATTTCGATGGACGCAAAGGGCGTGCCCAGGATCTCCACCTGGCATTCCTCCAAGATGCCCTTTTTTGCCAGCTGCATGGCGAGGTTCAGCCCCGTCTGGCCCCCGAGGCCTGGCAGGATGGCGTCCGGCCGCTCATAGCGCAATAGCTTGGCCACGTATTCCAGCGTCAAGGGCTCCATATAGACTTTGTCCGCGATCACGGTGTCCGTCATGATGGTGGAGGGGTTGGAATTGATGAGGATCACCTCGTAGCCTTCTTCCCTCAGGGCCAGGCAGGCCTGGGTGCCGGCGTAGTCGAATTCCGCCGCCTGCCCGATCACGATGGGCCCGGAGCCGATCACCAGTACGCGGTGAATGTCTGTGCGCTTGGGCATGATGCTTTCCTCCCGTATCGGCAAAATGGGGTTTATTTGTTCTTTTCCGCCTGTTCTTCATACGCCCGCAGGTTCCCGAGCGGGACGCTGAAGCCCAGCGCGGCGTACATGCTGATGTCGCAGTCGGCGCAGCCAACAAGCAGGGAGCGGACGCCGCTTTGCTGATACGCGTATCGCACCAGCTTTCTTGCGATGCCCTGATGGCGGTATTCGGGCAGGATGTAAAAATCCTCGAACACGCCGCCCGTCTGATAATCAAACGTGGAAAACGTTCGGCAGATCGAGCAGCAGCCGATCAGCCTGCCTTCGTCCGCGCAGACGTAAAAGAGAATGTCCTCCCGTTCCATAGCCGCGGCGAGCCGCGCGAAGTCCTCTTCCGCCGGCGCGTCTTCGCCGATTTCCCGCTTATAATTCCCGTGCAGGGGCTTGAGCTTTTCCAGGTCGTCTTTGGCCGCACGCCGAAATTCCATTTTTTTCAGCTCCTTAACGGCTTTTCCGCCATCATGTCGATGAACTGCCCGAACAGGTACGCGCTGTCCTGCGGGCCGGGGGCGGATTCGGGGTGGTATTGGACGGAGAAAATCTGCTCGCCTTCGTCCGCGACGCCCTCCGCCGTCTGATCCAGCAGGTTCAGGTGCGTCATGTGCAGCGGCGTGCCCGCCAGGCTCTCCGGCTTTACGGCGTAGGAATGGTTCTGGGAGGTGATCTCGATCTTGCCCGTCTTTAGGTTTTTCACCGGATGATTGCCGCCCCGGTGGCCGAACTTCATTTTATAGGTCTGCGCGCCCAGGGCCAGAGAAATGATCTGGTGGCCCAGGCAGATGCCGAAGATCGGCAGCCTGCCCCGCAAGCGCCGGACCAATTCGATCACGGGCGTTACGTCCTCGGGGTTTCCCGGGCCGTTGGAGAGGAACAGGCCGTCCGGCGCGAAGGAAAGGATCGTTTCCGCCGGGGTGTCATAGGGCGCTACGGTCACGTTGCAGCCAAACTCGTTGAGCTTTCGGACGATGTTCAGTTTGATGCCGCAGTCCACGGCCACCACGTTGAAGCGATGGTCGGCGGTGCGGGCGTACCATTTCTTTTTGCAGGATACGCGTTTTACCTGGTCGGTCGGCATTTGATAGCCCCGCAGCCGTTCCATGCATGCTTCATGCGGCGTATCGGCGGAGGTGATCAGCACCTTCTGGCTGCCTTCGTCCCGGATCACCCTTGTCAGCTTCCTCGTATCGATGCCCTGGATGCCGGGGATGCCGTTTTCCTCCAGGATCTCCGAAAGGGTTTTGGTGTAGCGGAAGTTGGAGGGCATATCGTTGTATTCGCGCACGATCATGCCGCCCAGGGTGGGGGTCTTGGTTTCGTAATCCTCGTCGGTGATGCCGTAATTGCCGATCAGCGGATAGGTCATGACCACGGCCTGGGCCGTGTAGCTCGGATCGGTCACGATTTCCTGATAGCCGGCCATGGCGGTGTTGAACACGATCTCGTTGATGGCGTCCAGGTTCGCGCCAAAGCCGCGGCCCGCCATTTCCAGGCCGTTCTCTAAAACGATCTTTTTTCGTTCGTCCATCTCTGCTTTCGCCCCTTCCTCTCGGTCCGCAGCCTCAATCGGCGCAACTCCCCTTCATGGGGAGATTGCTTGTTTCGGCTGATCTGAGCACGAATGATATTCCCGCCGCAGGCGGTCATTCGTGCTTCGCCCATACGGTTTTCCCTCCTGCCATCGTCATTGCAACGTCCCCGGTGGTATCCCAGCCCTCAAAGGGCGTGGCCCGGCCCATCGAAAAGAATTCCCCGGGATCGATGACGCCGGTGAGGCTCGGGTCGATCACGGTGATGTCGGCGCGCGCGCCGGCGTCCAGGCCCCCTTCGATCCCGAAGCGCTTCCTCGGGTTCAGGCTCATCAGTTCCACCAGCTTTTCCAGCGTCAGGAGCTTTTTCCTTCGCACCAGGCCGTCATACAGCACGCGGAACGCGCATTCCAGGCCCACCACGCCCATCAGGCTGGCTTCCAGGCCCTTGGCCTTTTCGTCGTCCGCGTGCGGGGCGTGGTCGGTCACGATCATATCGATGGTGCCGTCCAGGACGCCTTCGATCAGCGCGTCCTGATCGGCCTGCTCGCGGATGGGCGGGTTCATTTTGAAGCGGCCGTCCTCCTGCAAGTCCATATCGGTGAGCAGCAGGTAATGCGGCGCGGTTTCGCACGTCACGTCCACGCCCGCTTTTTTCGCCGCTCGGATGGCCTGGACCGTTTCTTTGGCCGATACGTGGCAGACGTGGTAGGGGCAGCCCGTTTTCGCGGCGAGCCTGAGATCGCGCTTCACCATCGCCGTCTCGCTCTCGGAGCAGATGCCCGCGTGGCCGTGCAGCCGGGCGTAGGGGCCCAAGTGGATGTATCCGCCCCGCAGCAGGCTTTCGTCCTCGCAGTGCGCGGCGATCAGCCTGCCGGTCTTTTTGACGGCGAACATGGCAAGCGTCATCGTTTCCTCATCCTGCACGCCGCGCCCGTCGTCCGAAAAGCCGCACACGTAAGGCGCCAGCGCCGAAAAATCGGCCAGCTCCCCGCGCCCGTGCCCGCCCACGGTGATCGTGCCGTAGGGATAGACCGGCACGCGCGCGCTTTTTTTGATCGCGTCCAGCTCCACCCGCAGGTTTTTGAGCCCATCCGGCGCCGGCGTTACGTTCGGCATCGCGCATACCGCCGCGTACCCGCCGCGCGCCGCCGCCTCCGTGCCCGTTTCGATCGTCTCTTTATAAAGAAAGCCCGGCTCGCGAAGATGCACATGCACATCCACGAAACCGGGAACCAGAAAACAATTGGAAACGTCCAAAATACGGTCGCCGGGCCGGGGAAGAATCGAACCCGCGATCGCCTCCACCCGCCCTTTGCGAACGGCCACATCGGCCAAAGAAAAAGCGCCCCGCTCATAAACCAGGCCGCCCTTGAACAAGGTCCGCATTGCCCGACGCACCTCCATCCCAACGCATTTCGATGCATTATACCCGATCCGAACAAAAATGTCAATCCTGGAGAAATTGATAAACGGGCGGTTTTTTGGCGTGAATGGAAAAACGAAGCAAATGAAGGATTGCCGGGGGAGAAAACAGCAAAAAACGCCCGCCGGATGGGCGAACGCCTTTTGTCTGTCTGTTCCGTTATTTATAACGTTCGTGGGAGTCATAGTTCACGCTTTCAGAGAAACCGAACGCGTCCGCCTCGATGGGCTGGTCATGGTACGCGTTATAGTCCGTCTTCGCGGGATCATGAGGATCGTACTCAATATAGTTGCCCGGAATATTGTTCTGCTCCCAGGCCTTGGCGGTTTCTTCGCTGACGATATAGCCGCTCGGATCATTGACGACGGCGCGCTGATAGGCATGCCGCATTTCATGCACAACGGTGGTCATCAATTCTTCTCTGGAACGGATGTCCAGCGTATTCTCATTCAAATAGATTTTATTCGTATTCGGATCATAATAACCGTTTTCATAACTTTCGCCCTTAAAGTACTGGACGTCGGCGGTCACGTTCGTGCCAAAGATCGAATTGACATTTTTTTTGAAATCATTCAGGATCTGCTTTTTTTCCTCGGTGGTGGCAGTATCCCAATTGGCGTCGCTGAAATAGCTGCTGTAGAACAGCTCCTCGATCTGGCTGCGCATCATATTGTCCCGGGCTTGCTGGGCTTCTGCGCCGGGATCAACGTAATCGCGGCCGTACTTATCAATGTTGAAAAAATCAAGCACCGCATCGATCCAAGACCAAGGCCAGGAATTCCAGTCGATGTTGCTCTTGACGCCGCTGATGAAGCTGTCAAACGCTTCCTTGCCAATTTCCTGCGGCGTTCCCTGCGCCAGCGCCTGTTCGCATTCCTCAAACAGCTGCACCGCCTTGTTGATGCCTGTTTTCAGAAAGCCAAGATCATTGGAGATGGACTGCATCTCCCGCTTGTAGCTGTTGATCACCCGGCTGTATTTTTCCGTACAGCTCTCCGGCAGGGAAGAGAGCACTTGCGCGATTTCCTGGGCAAGGCCGGAGGCGCTCGTGCCGCAGTTGCCGATCAGGCCGGCGCAGTCTTCCAGCAAATCCGTATCGACCCGAATCTTATCCATGTCCCCACCTCCCTCTTCACATAATCACACCGTACACGGTTTTTCCGTTTTCATCCAGCAGCTGCCGGAACAAGAGGCTCTTGGTCAGTATCGCCGTGTACTGCTGTCCGCCGGAGCGGAACGTCAAAGTATAGCCTGTTTCCTTTAGGGCCAGGACAAATTCCGCTGCGTCTCCAATGCCCGCGTCCTTCAAATACGCCGCGATACTGCGCGCCTTGGCCTCCGTCATTTTATCGCTCAGCGCCATCAACTGTTCCTGCATTGCTTCGTCCCCGCTTTCCGCTTGTATGATCTGAGGTTCCCGCGTATCCGTCATCGCCGTGCCCGTGACCATGCCGTAAAGCACCAGCAGGATCACCAGGATCGTCTTAAGCACGAGCCTCACCTTCCGTTTCGTTCGCCATCTGGATGGCGGCCATGTGAATGGTCAGGATCTGGCTGTTGATGGACGTGAGCGCCTTGACCTCCGTCATCTTCTGGTATTCGGGGTCCTGGCCGGCTTTGGGCTCCGCGCAGTACACGCTGCCCTCGCCGTCCAGCAGGTACAGGAATCGCTTCCCCGCCCAGCCGAACATCGTGCCCCCGGTTTCAAATGCGATCGCGGCCGCCGGCTCGATCCCCAGCGCTTCCGCGTCTTTGAGCATCCTTTGGGGAAGGCGCATCGACGCCTCGGAAAAATCCTTTTCCGTCATCACGGTCCGCTTCCGGTAATCCGCCTGATTGTGGAAAAGCGCCAGCATGCTGCCGATCAGGGGCGGAATGGCCGGCACCCACACGAACCGGATCTTGTTCAGATCGCCGCAGAATACGACCAGGAAGGCCGTATCCAGCAGGTAAATATTGAAGCGGGCGGCTTCGCCGGTCGGCCAGAGCAGCTGGCCCCGAAGACAGGCAGGGCTCTGCGCCAGCGTGGAGAACACATAGCCGGCGACTTTATCCATCTCAAAGCGATCCTTGTCATTTTTGACCAGGATGCCCTTTTCTGCCAGACCCTGACGATCGCGAAGCTCCGGCTTCGTCTGCTCGGACAGCGCGAATTCCTCCAGGCCGCCGATCACGGGGCTTTTGCCAACGACGGCCTGAATGAGCCGCAATTCGCCCAAGGTCAGCGTATAACGTCCGTTCATAGGAAACCTCCCGCTTTCTTAGTGACCGTTCACCGCGGCCTGCGCCGCGCGGTCCGCTTCATCCAGAAGATCAGCATAGCGATACATGTGGGCCGCCGTAGTGCTCAGGTGACGGTATGCCTTATCCAGATCCGTCCGGATGCCCGTCAGGCGTTCCTGGATCGCGGCCTCCGCCTCGCTTTGGGAGGCGTCCTCGGCCTTGCTCGACGCGTTTTTCACCTGGGAAAGCAGCACGCTCTGCACCTTGTTCGCACAACGCTGGAGCGAGGCCGCGCTTTTCCGGATCTCATGCGTGTTGATTTTCATCGCGCACACTTCCTTGCGAATTATTGTTTCCGGGGTATGGGTACGCCCACCCCAGTATTTGAGGGGAGGGCGTACAGCTCAGCCTTTCCCGTTTTGTCCAAATCAGGCGAAGGGAGAGGTGCCTTCTTCGAGGGAATCGACCTGGCCCTTGATGGCGTCTTCGGATTCCTGGAAGATATCGTGGGCTTTGAGGAGCTCGTCGATGGCGTCGTTCATCTTTTCTTCGGTCTGGGAGAGG